>JBBIRM010000029.1:0-22820 GCA_037441765.1 Deltaproteobacteria bacterium
CTCCTGGTTAGAAAATACCCCAGAAAGGAGCACCCAAAAGTGATAGACGGTCAGACGTTATTGTTATTGACATCTGTCTATATCTTTTGATAAAAATATTGTGAATTTTGTCTAAAAAGGAGGTGATTTTGGAAAGAAAGATATCTTAAGATTGAGGTCAACAAAAGAGGAGAATTTGCATTCTTGGAGTAAGAGGTTAACCATTTTATAAGGGTCCATCAGAAAGGAGGGAACACGATATGTTAAAAGAGTTATCGAGGAGGAAGTTTTTAAAGGTAATGGGGGCAACTGCCATATCAGTAGGGTCTCTTAGTTCAACAAAAGTTTTTAGCCAAGCCAAGAAGCCTATTCCAAAAGATCCCATTAAAATCGCGGCGGTCAGTTTTTTAACAGGTGCAGCGGCCGCCCCTTTTGGTATTCCTGGTGACAATACCTTTAAGATGTGCGTAGATAAAATCAATGCAGAAGGAGGGATTCTTGGACGTAAAATTGAACTTTATAGCAAAGATGAGGCGGGTGGAGTGGATGCACAGGTTAAACTATGTCGAAAATTGATTCTCGAAGATAAGATGGACGTAGTTTTGGGATATATTTCCTCTGCAGATTGCCTGGCTGTCGTTCCACTATCTGACGAATTGGGAGGGCTGATCATTGCCTATGATTGTGGAACCCACGAACTGATGGAGGGAACCAAATCTCCTTATGAAGTTCCAAAATACAAACTTGGCTTTAGAAGCAAGGCCCACCTCGGTATTGATAATGTTGGATTGGCTCTCTATATTAAAAAATACTACCCGAATATTAAAAAGATCGCTGGAATCAACCAAGATTATGCCTGGGGAAGGGATAGCTGGCTTATCTTTGAGACGGCTATGAAAAAATTGATGCCTCAGGTGCAAGTGGTAAAGACATTGTGGCCTCCTTTGGGTAACACAGATTTCACCGCTCACATCAGTGCCTTGATGGGAGCAGAACCAGACATTGTTCATTCATCCCTTTGGGGTGGAGATGCGGTTACCTTTACTAAACAGGCTTTGGGAATGGGATTCTTCAAAAAGATCAGGATGGCCTATTCGAGAGGAGAACCCTATCCCCAGGAGGTCGGAAAGGAATATCCTGAAGGCCAGATCATCTGCTGTGCTGGCACACACTACTTCCTTTTTACACCTAAAGACAAAGCCTCTGCAGATCTGCAAAAATGGTTTGTAGCAGAATATCGCAAGAGATATGGAAAATACCCAACATATCCATGCTATCATGCCTACCAGGCCATCTATGCTTATAAACATGCAGTCGAAAAGGCCTCCAAGGCAGTGGGTGGTTGGCCATCTGTTGATGAAATCGCTAATGCAATGAGAGGTTTAACATTTCCCACTCCATCGGGACCACTGACAATTCGAGAAGATCACAATGGTTATGAGGACTGTTTAGTTGGAGTGTCAAAACTAACGCCCAAATATCCATTTCCAATTCTTGATAAAATGGAAGTATTCCCTGCGGCTCAGGTAAATCCACCGGTTGGAATGAAAACTGTGGATTGGATCAATAGTTGGAAATAAACTTAAATTCTAATCCCCTCACCTCAATACTTTCTCCTCGGGGTAGAGGATTGAGGTGAGGGGCTTTTTCTCTATTAGTACATTAGTAAATGGAAATTTATTTGGAATTTGGTTATTGAAATTTAAAAGACTTATCTTACCAGGATAATATATGTGGATTGTTTATACCCTTAATGGACTTTATTTTGCCGCCCTTTTATTTCTCATCTCCTTAGGTCTTAATATCATCTTAGGGGTAATGGGAATCCTAAATCTTGCCCATGGCTCTTTATATGCTATTGGGGCGTTCATTGCTGCCTGGTTTATAATCGTAATCGGGATGAAAGTTCCTCAAATTTTTTTATATTTCATCCTTTTGAGCGGACTGGTGCTGGCAGGAATTGTCGGGTTTCTAATAGAAAAATCACTTATCAGGTTTATGTATAAACGGACACTGGAGTATCAACTCCTTCTCACCTTTGGCGCACTGATGCTTCTTGAAGATGTAATCAAGATGATATGGGGAGGGCAAGCCTATTATGCCTCTGCCCCTTTTGACCTCTTAGGCAAAGTCAATCTCTTTGGAAATGTCTATCCTGCCTATTTCCTATTTGTAATGCTTATTACCCTTATCGCCGGAATACTGATCTGGCTCTTTATGTCAAAAACAAAACTGGGTATTATGCTACGGGCCATCTCCCTGGATAGAGAGATGGCTACAGGATTAGGTTTGGATATTGATAGGCTTAGCACTTTTGCCTTTGTACTTGGGGCAGGATTGGCAGGGTTTGCAGGGGCGTTAGTCGTCCCCACAACTCCTGCTCTGCTGGGCTTTGGTCACGAACCTCTCATCCTTGCTTTCATTGTGGTGGTAGTGGGTGGGCTTGGTAGCCTTAAAGGGGCTTTGGTGGGATCTCTGATTGTAGGGTTTACCCGGTCATTCGGGATTGCCATTTTCCCTGAAATTGAATTACCCCTGCTCTTTTTGATTGCGGGTATCATTCTGGTGGTTAGACCGCAAGGTCTTTTTGGGAGATAGAAGTTGTCTTTTAAATTAAGACTTAAAAGTCCAAGATGGGTTATCTATATTTTAATTTTCATTGCCTTGCTCTTTGTCCCAAGAGTTTTATCTATCCATGACCTCATGCTCTTCCAATATGGATTGACCTTTGCTATTGTAGCACTAGGTTTCAATCTCCTTTTAGGATACACAGGCCTGCTTTCCTTTGGCCATGGGGCCTATTTTGCAGCAGGTGCCTATTCTGTTGCCATGATTGCAAAATATCTTCCAGAGGCTTACTCAATTGAGATTTTGATTCCATCTGCCCTCTTCTTCTCACTTATCCTTTCTGTCATCTTTGGCTTTGTCTGTGTGAGACATACCCGGATTTTCTTTTCCATCCTCGCCCTCTCCCTCTCTATGCTTCTTTATGCATTACTATTTAAACTTTATCATATCACTGGTGGTTCGGATGGACTCCGTGTTCCTCTTCCGACCATGCTGGGTATAACCTTTAAAGGAATGAGAAGACCTGAGTTTCTCTCAGGAACATATTATTATTTCTTGTTAGGAATGTTTACTACTAGTTTCCTGGTTATGAAAGGAATTGTGAGTTCCCCTTTTGGCAAAGCCCTACAAGCCATTAGGGATAATGAAGTTCGGGCTGAGTTGATTGGTATCCGTGTAAAACGGTTTAGGTTCTACGCATTTATTATTTCTGGAATGTTTACAGGGCTGGGAGGCGCTCTCTGGACCTTTGTCAATGGCCACGTCACAGCAGACTTATCCCATTGGGTCTTCTCGGGTGAAATAGTTTACATGACACTGCTTGGTGGTTTTGGAACATTTGAAGGTCCTATCATCGGGGCAATGATTTTTACCTACCTAAAATTATATGCCATGGGAAATACCCAATACTGGATGTTTGTCATTGGTGGAACACTCATTGTACTCGTCCTTCTTCTCCCCAATGGTGTAGCAGGGGCATTTTCAATCTTATGGAATAAAATAAAGAAAAAATCCAGTTGAGGAAATTAATGTTAACCATAGAGAAGCTAAAAAAACATTTTGGCTTTGTCAAAGCGGTTGATAATGTCGATTTAGAAATTAAGCAGGGAGAGATTGTTTCTATCATAGGCACAAACGGAGCAGGGAAAACGACCTTAGTGAACCTCATCAGTGGTTATTTAAGGCCGGATAGTGGGCGCATCATCTTTTTTGATAGAGACATCACCTATGCCTCTCCTTATACCCGCATCAAAATGGGGATAGGGCGAAGTTTTCAACTTATCCAACTCTTTGGAGGGATTACGGTTCTCGATAATGTGCGTATCGCCCTATTCTCAAAATATGGAATGATACGAAGAGGGTTATTCCCAGCAGATCGTTATTCTTTCGTTACGGAAGAGGCCATTCAGATTCTTAATGATTTTAATATTGGAGATAAAAGGGAGTTAACTCCCAAAGGTCTCTCCGAGGGAGATTTAAAAATTCTCGATATAGCCATTGCTTTTGCCTTAAAGTCAAAGCTCTTACTATTGGACGAACCCACCAGCGGGGTTGCAACTTCTGACAAATTTAAGGTGATGGATTCGATTGTCTCTGCCATTAAAAAAGAAGGGATTTCCACCTTGATTATTGAGCATGATATGGATATTGTTTCAGGATATTCTGATCGAGTCATTGTAATGAATGAGGGAAGAATAATGGCCGAAGGTAGACCTGAGGAGGTCATGGAAAACAAAGAAGTCAAAGCAACGGTTTTCGGGATTATGGGTTAGGAGATGCTACTACAAATTGAAAATTTAGACGTATTTATTGGTTCAACCCAAATTTTAAGAAATATTTCACTGGGGGTCAAAGAAGGGGAGGTTGTCTGTCTTTTAGGAAGAAATGGAGCAGGTAAGAGTTCCATTATCAAGAGCACCATTGGTCTCTATCCTTCTAAATCGGGAAAAATTTTTTTCAAAGATAAAGACATCACTACTCTCACTCCAAGAGAAAAAGTTCTCTCTGGGATAGGTTATTCTCCTGAGGATACAAGGATATTTACAGAGTTAACGGTTGAAGAAAATATTAACCTTTCAAGATGGGTTACTGGAAAAGTAGAAAAATTTGATTTTGATAGAATCTTTAATATCTTCCCTGCAGTTCAAAAATTATTGGACAGAAAGGGCCTCTACCTTAGTGGTGGAGAAAAGAAAATGGTCTCCATCGCTCGAGCGCTGGCTCTCGATCCATTATTATTGCTACTTGACGAAGCCTTTGAGGGATTGGCTCCACTTGTGGTCAACCATTTTATAGAAGCACTCGCTCAGATCAGAAAAATGGAAGTAGCTATTTTATTGGGGGAATCTAATGTCAGAATTGTATCTCAGGTCACCGAAAGGACTTATATTGTAGAAAGAGGCGAAATAATATTCGAGGGTAATCCCCGTGAAATCCTCGAAAATGAAAGGCTTCTGAAGTTGGTTGGAAAGTAAGAAATCGGTTATCTGATATTTAATTGAAGGAGTTTCTTCACTGAAGCAAGGTAAAGACTGGAGGTGGACCAATATTATGATTGAGAAGATCACATTATTCAGAACCACCAGGCGTATTATATTTGGTATCGGAGCTGTTGAAAAAATAGGGTCAGAAGTTCAACTTCTAAAAGGGAAAAAAGTATTGATTGTCACTGACCCAGGGGTCATTCAGGCTGGTCTACTTGAAAGTATTAAGACATCCCTCCAGTCCGCTGGAATTCCCTTTATAATCTTTGATGGTGTTGAACCTGACCCAAGGATTGAGGTAGTTCTAAAAAGCGTCCAATTTGCAAAAAAAGAAGAAATCGACCTCATCATCGGTTTCGGAGGAGGGAGTTCTCTCGATATTGCTAAAGTCACTTCGATCCTGATGACCAATCCTGAGAAGATTGAAAATTTTTTTGGAATCGATCTCGTTAAAAATCCCGGTATACCTGTGATCCTGGTCCCAACCACTGCAGGAACTGGAAGTGAAGTTACACCTATTGCCATCCTATCAGATACCAGAGAAAAATTAAAAAAAGGGATTGTGAGCCCTATGCTCTTTCCAGAGGTTGCAATTGTGGATCCAAAACTTACCCTTGGACTTCCCCCCTCAGTAACTGCCCTAACAGGAATGGATGCCTTAACCCACGCTATCGAGGCCTACTATTCTGTTAATGCAACTGGATTGACAGACCTTCTCGCCATCAGGGCTATGGAACTTATCTCGAAAAATATAAGGATTGCCTTTGCGCATGGTGAAAACCTCATTGCCCGTTCAAATATGATGGAAGGGAGTCTCCTCGCAGGAATATCCTTTGCCAATGCTGGTGTTGGAGCGGTTCATGCCTTTGCCTATCCTCTTGGCGGGGAGTTTCATCTTGCCCATGGTCTTACCAATACGCTGATGCTCCCCTATGTGATGCGTTATAATATCTTGGGTTGTCCTTCAAAGTTTGCCCAGATGGCAAGAGCCTTTGGAGAGAAGGTTGAGGGGCTTTCTGAATTGGATGGGGCTGAGGTGGCAGTGAGATTTGTGGAACGCCTTTCAGATGACCTTCGGGTTCCAAGAAGACTAAGAGATGTTGGAATTCCGGAGGATGCCATCCCAAGGTTGGCCGAGGCAGCCATGAAGGTAACAAGACTTCTTGCCAATAACCCAAGAAAAGTAACGCTGGAGGATGCGGTTGCCATTTATAAATCAGCGTATTAATCTTTACTAAGAAAGGTTAACCCTATGGAAGGTTTCTTTAATAAAATTTTAAAGATCAATCTAAAAACAAAAACCTTTAATGAGGAATCTATCTCTGATTCAGTTTATGAAACCTATTTAGGAGGGAAAGGGCTTGGAACCTATCTCCTCATGAGGGAGAATCCTCCTGGAGTCGATCCCCTTTCTCCAGATAACAGACTTATCTTTTGCACAGGGCCTATCACCAATACGAGAATTTATGGGTCTTGCAGGCATGGGGTGTTCACAAAATCTCCACTGACTGGAATTTTTTCTGAATCCTATTCTGGAGGAAAAGTTGCAGAGCCTATGAACCGGACGGGGTATGATGCGTTCATCATTGAAGAAGCGGCTGATCAACCTGTCTGGGTTGAAATCTCTGATCAGAGGGTCCTCTTTCACGACGCAAAAGACCTCTGGGGAAAGGAGACCTATTTTACAGAGGATGAAGTGGTTAAAAGGACGAACAAAAAGGGGGCTGGAGCCCTGGTCATTGGCCCTGCAGGTGAAAATCTTGTTCGGTATGCTGTGATCGAAAACGATTACTGGCGTTCCCTTGGAAGAACAGGTGTTGGAGCAGTGATGGGGTCCAAAAAGTTGAAGGCCATTGTCTTTTATGGAGAGAAGAAAAAGGAGGTTGCTCATCCTGAGTGGATTGAACAGTTTGCCAGGGAGACCCTTGAACGGGGTAAAGACAATCCTGGAGTATTGAATTATAAAAAGTTTGGCACACCCCAATTGGTCGCCTTGACCAATGCAGTCGGAGCATTCCCTTCGAAATACTGGCATCTTGGAACATTTGAGGGATGGGAGAAAATTAGTGCAGAAGCACTTCTTGAACGATGTCAGGTTAGACCCAGCGCCTGTGCTCGTTGTTTTGTTGCCTGCGGAAATTTGAGCGAGGTGAAAGAAGGTAGACATATAGGTCTTAAGCTTGAAGGGCCTGAGTATGAGACAATTTATGCATTTGGTGGTCTTTGTATGGTCCACGAGATTGAGGAGATTGCCTATCTCAACGATATCTGTGACAGGTTAGGCATGGACACCATCTCTGCTGGAAGCCTTTGTGCCTTTGCCATCGAGGCATCAGAAATGGGAAGGATTAAAGAAAAAATCGGTTGGGGAGAAGTAGATAAAATCGCTCAACTCCTCCATGATATCTCATCCAAGAAAGGAATTGGGGCCATCCTTTCAGAAGGGATCCGTCACGCTGCGAAAATCTGGGAAATGGAGGATGTGGCTATCCACGTAAAGGGCCTTGACCCTGCTGGATATGAACCAAGAGTTCTTAAGGGAATGGGACTTGCCAATGCAACTTCAGATAGAGGAGCCTGCCATCTCAGAGCTACTTTTTATAAAGCGGAACTTTCAGGGATGATTCCTATGGATCAGATGGAAGGAAAGGCAATACTTTTTCTCGAATTTGAAGATCGATTCAATATCCATGATTCCCTCATACTATGCCGATTTTATAGAGACCTTTACTGGGATTGGAATTATCTCTCAGCCATCGTTGAAATGACGACAGGTCTTAAATTAGATGAATCAGGATTAAGAAGAATATCTTCAAGCATTCAGAATGAAACACGAAAATTTAACCTTCGCGAGGGGCTCAACCCGAAAGAGGATACCCTTCCAAGGAGATTCTTTGAAGAACCCCTGGGTAAGGATCAAAAAATCCTCCGAAGGGAGGATTTTCAGAAGATGCTTCAGGATTACTATGGTTTAAGGGGTTGGAGCACTGAGGGAATTCCCTTATAGATTGAAATTTCGTATTGCGGATTAAAAATATAGACTCCATCCTTTATGAAAATCTCTGCCCCTGAACAGTGGTTCAACCTCGTAGATATTTTAAAAAAAGAAAAAGGGATTGCAATTATTATCGGTGCAACAGATACAGGAAAAAGTACACTTGCAAAATTTCTCATCACCAATCTTTGCAAACAGGGATTGAAAGTAGCCCTGGTTGACTCAGACATTGGACAATCCTTTCTCGGACCTCCTACAACAATTGGTCTTTCTTTATTTAAATCTGACCCAAATTGGGAAATCGTATTATCAACACCAGAGATCTTTTTTGTTGGATCAACAACACCGGAGGGGCATTTCCCCATTCATCTTAAAGGTGTTAAAATGATGGTTGATAAAGCCCTAAATTACAGATCGGACCTAATCTTAGTAGATACGACAGGGTTTGTTTTGGGTGATGGCGGGAGAGAACTGAAGAGAAGAAAAATAGACCTCATCTTTCCGCAATTTATCCTTGCCTTACAGAGATCTGATGAAATAGAGCCAATATTAGAACTTTATAATGGAAACCCTGGTATAAAAATATTTCGCCTACCACTTTCCAATCAGGCAAGAACGAGGTCTCCCGAAGAACGAAAGGCCTATCGAACAAATAAATTTCAAGCCTATTTTAAGCAGGCCTCAATTCAAGAATTAAAATTGGAAAATATTCAAATAGAGGGAGAAGTCTTGGATCCCTTTGGAGAACCCATTCCACTGGAATGGGCGTTCAAGATCAACGGGCTTTTGATAGGGTTGAAGAATAAAAGAGACGAAACCTTAGGATTGGGGATCATTAGAAACTATTTCGAGGAGAGAAAAACACTCAGAATTCTCACCCCACTTACTGATTTAAGGGAAATCACAACCATTCATTTCAGCTCTCAAAAGGTGATCTCCATTGATGAAGGGGATAAATTTTGACATCTTTTTATAAAAAGGAGTTATTTAATGACCGAAGGGAAATCGATTCAGGAACTAAAAATTGGGGATTCCGCTCAACTCTCAAGAACCATTACGGAAAAAGATATTGAGGAATTTGCCAGAGTAACCGGAGATACCAATCCCCTCCATCTTGATGAAAACTTTGCCCAAAAGACCATATTTAAGGGGAGAATTGCCCATGGGCTTATTTCCATGGGACTCTTCTCTACTATCTTAGGAAATATCCTTCCTGGATATGGAACCATCTACCTCTCCCATGAGATCAAATTTATTGCTCCTGTTAGGATTGGGGATACAATTACAGCGAGGGTTCAGGTGCTCGAAATTAATGTTGAGAAAAATAGAGTCAAATTTAGAACAACCTGTATTAACCAGGATGGCAAAATCGTAGTAGATGGAACCGCCTGGGCAATGCCCCCTTCTTCTCACCTCGTTTGATCTAATAAACTTTTTAATTTCTGAATCCTATCGCCTCTCTTTTTTGCGACAAAAGAAAAAGCCCTGGGAACATCAGCCATAAGATGTTTGGATTGCTCTGCTGCCACTTGATAGAATTTCAACATCGTCTCTTCCATTTTTATGGCCTCAGCAACAGCATTTGAAAGGGAGATATCTTTAGAAAGCGCCTTTTTGAATTGATAATCATCCGGATTGAGGTCAAAAGCAAAACAACCTTCGATGGCATCAGTGATCACCCCATAGTAGGCCCTCTCGATCTGGCTGTAAAATTTCCCATTCTCTTTTACAAAAGAAGAAAAGAGATCTTTTTCCTTTTCGAATCGTTGGGCTAAGTCTTGATATACCTTAGCAGATTCATTCTCAAGTTCTCTGGCCAAACTGATCGCTCCTGAACATGTGCTAATTCCCATTGGTAATTACCTCCTCTATTCTAACCTATCCTGACAGTAACCACGGGTTCATGACCCGTATCGGTTATTTAGAACCATCTTTGGATGACAACCTTGCTCTCGGTGAAGAAGCGAACCGCCTCCTTTCCCTGGGTATGTAAAACTCCAAAAAAGGAATCTTTCATCCCGCTGAATGGGAAGAAGGCCATGGGAGCAACGATCCCGATATTTATTCCAACATTCCCGCTTTCGATATTATAGAGAAAATACCGAGCATCTCGACCACTCTGGGTGAAAATGGCATTCCCATTACCAAACGGATTTGAATTACAAATCTCGACTGCCTTTTCCAAATTCTTGGCACGCATGATGCTCATCACCGGGCCAAAGATCTCTTCTTTTCCTATCTTCATATCTGGTGAGACATTCTCGAAAATCGTTGGATTTAAAAAGCATGTCTCCGGATAATCTCCTACGATCTTAGGTTTTCTCCCATCCAAGATGAGTTTGGCACCTTCCTTAATCCCGCTTTCTATATATCTAATAATATTGGCCTTTTTCTCCTTATCCCTCACCGGCCCCATCTGAATAGATTCATCAAGACCATAGCCCACCTTTATTTTTGAGGCCATATCACAGACTTGATCCACAAAACTTCTGTAAAACTTATCATCATCTCCTACGATGAGGAGATTTGCTCCTGATAAGCATCTTTGGCCTGCATTGCCAAAGAAGGATGTCATAAGGGCTGCAATGGTAGCAGGGACATTACAGTCTGGCATTATCACCATAAAGTTCTTTGCCCCGCATTGTGCAATTACCCTTTTTCCTGTCTCTCCACACTTTTTATAGATCACATCCCTTCCCGTTGGGGTTGACCCTACGAAGGTGATTCCAACAATATCATTATGTTCAAGCATTCCATTAACAACCGTTCTTCCCCCATTGACCACATTCCAAACTCCAGGAGGAAAACCTGCCTCCTCAGCCAGTTCAGCAAGCCTTGTCTGGCTGAGAGGAACTTCGCTTGAGGGCTTGATTACAATAGTATTGCCGGTGGCCAAAGCATAGGGAGCGGACCAAAGTGGAATCATAAAAGGGAAATTGAAAGGACCAATGATCCCAAAGACTCCTAATGGGGTCGGGACAAGGTATTCGTCGATTCCTGTGGCTATGTCCTCTGAATAATAACCCTGCATTAAAGTGGGAATACCACAAGCGACCTCAACATTTTCGATTCCACGTCTTGTCTCTCCTCTTGATTCGTCAATAGTCTTCCCATGTTCCATGGTTTGGATTCTACTCACTTCTTCAAAATTTTCTTCAAGCAATTCTTTCAATCTGAAGAGAATCCTTGATCGAGCCAGTGGAGTCGTTCTTCTCCATTCTGGAAAGGCGGCCTTTGCTGCAGCAACTGCTGCATCAATCTCCTCCCGAGTTGAGATAGGACATTTCCCAATTACCTTCCCAGTGGCAGGATTGACCACATCAACAATCTCACCCTTTGAATCAACCCATTCTCCATTAATATAATTTTTTACTTCCTTTACTCCCTTAATCGGTTCTTCTAAAACTGCCATCCCACTTTCCTCCTTTTTAGTTAAATTATATTCCTAAATAGGCTTCTCTAACGTGGTCATTGTTTAATAAATCTTTCCCAGTTCCCTCCATGGTTACCCTTCCGTTTTCTAAGACATAGGCTCTGTTTGCCAAATTGAGCGCTTCGTTCACATTCTGTTCTACCAAAAGTACTGTCACCCCCTCTTGATGCACTTTTTCAATTGCCTCAAAGATCTTTCTTACAATGAGGGGACCCAATCCTATAGAAGGTTCGTCGAGAAGGAGTATTTTGGGTTTTCCCATAAGCCCTCTTGCAATGGCCAGCATCTGCTGTTCTCCGCCGCTTAAGGTATGTGCCAATTGCGTTTCTCTTTCCTCAAGAACTGGGAAAAGGGAATAGACCCATTTCAACATTTCTGCTCTACTCCTTCGCACCGTGGGATAGTAGGACCCCATCTGAAGGTTTTCCTTTACCGTCATATAAGGGAAAAGTTTTCTTCCCTCTGGAACATGAACGATTTGATAACCAAAAATTTGATGAGGAGAAAGATGTTGAATGGGTTTCCCATCGAATTCAATCGTCCCTTTAAATGGATGAAGAATCCCTGAGATGGTCTTCAAAAGAGTGCTCTTTCCTGCTCCATTGGCTCCCACCAGTGAAACAATCTCCCTTTCTTCAACATTGAAGGAAACCTCCCAGAGGGCTTGGACTTTTCCGTAATATACATCAATCTGAGAAACCTTAAGCATAACTCACCCCGAGGTAGGCCTGAATCACCGTGGGATCCTTAGAAATTTGAGCAGGTGGACCTTCGGCGATCTTTTCTCCATAATGCATGACTATGAGACGATCACATATGGGCATGATGAATTTCATCACATGCTCTACTAAAAAGATTGTGATCCCCCTTTTCTGAATTTTCCTCACAACCTCTACGAATCGTGTTACTTCAGAAGGGTTTAATCCGGCAATAGGTTCATCTAATAAAAGTAACTTTGGCTGTGTTGCTAAGGCTTTAGCCACCTCTAATAATTTTAAATAACCTACAGGCAACTCCCCAGCAATCTTTTCCTTAAAATGAAGAAAATTGAGGAAATCGAGGGTTTCAATCGCTATTGACTCCGCCTTTTTCAAGGATTCAGATTTACTCAAGGCTGAAACCTGCACATTTTTTAAAACTGTCATTTTACTAAATGGTTTAACTAACTGAAATGTCCTAGCAATTCCCTTACGGCAAATCTCATGGGCTTTCATTCGAGTAATCTCTTCCCCTTGAAAAAAGATCGAACCGGAATCAGGCCTTAAGAACCCCGAAATCAAGTTGAAAAAAGTCGTTTTCCCTGCACCATTGGGTCCAATAAGGCCAAGGATCTCCCCTTGTTGAACAACCAAATCCATTTTTGAGACTGCCTTAATACCACCAAATCTCTTATTTAAATTCCTTACCTCTAAAAGGATTTCCATCTCCCTAACCGTTAATTTATCCTTTTTTAAAAAATTTATTTCTCAAACCTATTAACCCTTCAGGCATAAAACGCATCACAACCACAATTACAAGCCCATAAATTAGAAGATTCGCAGCGGGAGAGATTACCCTAAAAATTTCTGCAATGGGAACTAATAGGAGAGCACCAATGACAGGTCCTACAATTGTTCCCATCCCCCCTACAATGCTAACAAAAATCATCTGCATAGAAGTATGAACAGTCATGACCACATGGGGGTTAAAATAGAGTTGATAACTGGCGAAGAAACTTCCCCCGATGCCAGCGAAGAATGCACTGATCGCAAGCGTTAAGACTTTCAATCTGGTCACATCAATCCCAATGGCCCTCGAGGCATCTTCATCCTCCCGCATGGCAGAGAGATAATATCCCATCCTCGAAACTGAAATGGCATACATAACCAAAATCGTCCCAACCACAATGCCCAAGATGATGTAATACTCCACCACCCTCGGGGCAATTTCAAAATGGATGGAGAGTCCATCATCCCCTCCAGTAAAGGTATCCCAGTTCTGGGCGACGAGCCGTATCACCTCAGCCGAGGCAAGTGTGGAAAGGGCAAAATATGGGCCTCGTAGACGAAAGGTGATGTATCCGAGAATTGTTGCATAAAAGGAAGCCAGAAGTCCTCCCAAGATCATTCCAATCCATGGGGAAAGCCCCACCTTAAGATAGAGCAGGGTTGAGGTATAAGCCCCGATTCCATACATGGCTGCATGGCCAAAGGATATCTGTCCTCCAAATCCTCCCAGGAGATTCCAGCTCTGTCCAAGAACAATGTTGAGAAGGACAAGAATAAGGATATGCATTACATATTTGCTTGGTCCAAAAATGGGGATAGCCATTAAGATGGCCAAGCCAATGAGACTAAAGATTAAGTTAAAATTTCTTGTTTCCATCCGTTCTATTAGAGCCTCGATCTTCCAAAGAGGCCAGAAGGTTTAAATAGAAGAACAAGAACAAATATGATCAACCCAAAAGCATCTTTATATCCTGCAGAGATGAAGAGGGTTCCGAGTTGTTCAGTAACTCCTAATAAAATACCACCAAGTGCTGCACCTACAATGGAACCCATTCCTCCTAATACCACAACAACGAAGGCTTTCACAATATAGACAAAACCAACATAAGGGTATACGTAAAAGATGGGGGTGAGGAGAACACCTGCTGTCCCCGCTAAAGCAACGCCAATCCCAAAAGCGATCAACATCATCTTCTCTATATTAACCCCCATAAACATGGCTGCCTCTTGATCCTGAGCAGTTGCTCTAATCGCTCTTCCTGTTTCTGTAAACATTAAAAATATTGAAACCGCTGTTACCAAAATAGCCGAGGTAAAGAAGGCGAAAAGGAGTGCAGAGCTGACCGATAAACCAGCAAATGAATAAGAAGTACTTACCAATTGAGCAGGGGTTGAACGATAATCTGCTTTCCAGATTAACTGAACAAAATTGGTGATCGCCAGGGAGAGCCCTGCGGTAATCAGAAGCGTTCCCATTTCGCCCCCTGCCTTGGCCACTGGTGAGACAAGGGTTCTAAAGATGATCCAACCAATAAGAAAGAAGACTGGCAAGGCGATGAGAAGAGGAGGCAGTTCTCCCCCACCTACCAGAACCACAAACCAATAGGCTAGATACATCCCTAACATGATCAGATCGCCATGGATCATATTGATTACCCTCATCACTCCAAAGATGATCGTCAAACCAATAGCAATCAACCCATAGATCGATCCAATAAGGATTCCATTTACAATGGCTTGAAGGAGAATATCAAATTTTGGCATCTCTCTCCTCAGAAAAGGTTTTAAATGGAAATGGGTGTATCGTTTAAAATCTAAAATGAGAAATAAGGATCAATATTTGCCTGGATAGATCCAATCGGCCTCAGCTACTTCTTTGGGCCAAACATTGACTAGTTTACCATCCTGCCATTGACTGAGCACCACCTGGCCATTCTTTAACCCATTGTTCTGATTTGTATAGCCATCAAAATTTTCAAATTTGACTCTCCCAAAAGTTGTCATCATATCGGTTTTGGCTAAGGCGTCTCTGACTGCTTCGCGGGTCAATGTCTTGGCACGTTTTAAAGCGTCTGCAATGACATAGACGGCAGCATATCCTTCTGCTTCATGTTCTTTAGGATATTTACCAAACCTTTGCATAAATTTTTTCATAAAGGCTTGAACTGCTGGATCTTTTGGATTGCCCGACCACGGACCAGTGGAATAGACATGATTTCCTGCCACTGTGGCCTGCTCTATGAACTCGCTAATGCTGAAACCTGCTCCCGCTCCAGAGAACATTTTAGGTTTCAACCCCAATTCCCTCGCCTGCCTCAGTATGAGTGCAGAGTCCGGAATGTTTGAAGCCATGAAGACAAGATCAGGGCTGGCCGCTTTGGTTTTGGTAAGAAGGTCACGGTAGTCAAGGGCCAGTGGAGGATAAACTTCAGAAACAACGATCTCGTATCTATTCTCCTCCAGAAACTTTTTGAAAGGCTCGGCAACTCCCTTTCCATAGATAGTATTTTCGTAGAGACAGGCTACTTTTTTAACATCAGTGGCCACATTTTTAAGGAATTGCTGAAGCGGTACAGAGTTGAACGAAGAAGCAGGGTTTAGCCGAAAGGTCCACTGAAAACCAGACTTAGTCACAATGTCTGCAGATGGGTGATCCACCAGATAAGGCATCTTTGCCCTTTCACATATCTGGGCAATAGCATAGCCCACACCACTTAACCTTCCTCCAATAATAGCAATGATCTCTTTACGTGCAATCAATTTCTCTGCGGCGGTTTGACCAAGATCCATCTTATCTTGACTATCTTCAAAAACGATCTTGATGGGTCTTCCCTTAATTCCCCCTTTGGCATTGATCTCATCGGCTGCAATGTTATAGGCCTGATAGAATTTTGTTCCAAAAGCAGCATATGGGCCTGTCACAGGTTGAACGGTTCCAATGTAGATTGGTTCTGCAGCCCTGGAATGAGGTACTGATATTAAAAATATACATCCAAGGCTAATCAAAGAATAAATTAAAAATAATCTTCTCTTCTTCATATCTCCCTACCTCCTTTCTTTATTAAACGATACACCCATTCCCTACTGTTTTCATCAAGGGATAACCCGCTCCCCCGAAAATTAAAAAGGCTAACCTATGAAAAATTTTTTGATGTAGATTTGTGTCAATTGGGTTTGATTTGGGTAAATTAATATAGATAATTTTTTTTGTCAAGGATTTTTTTATAAATATTATAATATTTATTATTTTTTCCTAAATAATTGAAATAATTTATTATTTTTTAAAAATCCTCTCAATCTCGACTTCTTTTCCAAAGGTTTCAGGGATGGTTTTCTTAAGTTTTTCAAATTCTTCTTCTGTTTCAAACTCTACAACAAGTTCTTTGTCATCCAGAACCTTAAGCCTTCCAAAACGGTTAACCATGTCAATGACCTTTGTTGGATCAACAGTGATCCATCCCTTCATCCGACGAACCAATTCTTCCCCATTAAATGATCTTTCTATAATGAGTTCAACCTTCCTTTCTTTTGCTTCCCATCCAATAATAGCAGGTTGAACGATAAAAGGGGTAACAGGATCGTGCATTGCCGAACAACGAAACCAAATTTTTGCTCGAATCATTTGAACGCCTCCCAAGAAGTGGTAATTTAAGATTGTCTTTTAAGAATAATCAACATCTTTTTATATTTTTATTTAGATATGTTGTCAAGACAATCCGTAACATTTTCATTTGGAGATTTCTAAAAATTCTTGAAAAGACTGTGTCGTAATTCGAAATAAGAAATGAAAACAAATGAGGCAAGGGACAAGCCCTTGCCCTACGTTTGAGATTCGTTTAATTTCTCGTAGGGTAAGCCCTTGTGGCTTGCCAAACCTCTTGGTGCCCGCATTCGAAGGGTTGGAACCCCACCTCTCCAGTCTTTGGAGGGACTTTTTCAGAAATCTCGTTCGCCAAACTTGACAAATTTAAAAAACTCTGTTAGGGTTGTTTACAAAATTTTATCTAAAAAATCAGGTATCCCCAATCCGAAGGACTGGGGTTTTGGGGAATAAGGATTAAATTAAGCCACGAAGGCTTTTTTCCACTGAAGTGGAAGCTTTCGTGGCTTTTTTATTTTAATAAGGAATCACCCATGCATATTCCAGATGGATATCTTGGGCCAGAGACCTATGGGGGACTTTGGGCAGTTACCGTTCCCTTCTGGTTGATCGCCTCAAGAATACTAAAAGAGAAAGTCAAAGAGGCACATATCCCATTTCTTGCAATGGCATCCTCCTTCAGTCTTATTGTAATGCTCTTTACTATCCCCTTACCAGGAGGAACAACGGGTCATATTACAGGGATGCCACTCGTTGCCATTGCACTGGGTCCATGGGCATCGATTCTTTCAGTATCAGTAGCCCTTGTTATCCAGGCCATCCTTTTTGGAGACGGGGGTATCACCACTCTTGGAGCCAACTGTTTTAACATCGCCATTGCTGGATCATTTATTTCTTATGGAATCTATAGAATTATGGGAGGACCAGATGTGAGTTCCACTAATCAAGAATCCCCCATTCCCAATATCATAAAAAGTAAACGCCACTTTTTACCAAAATGGTTAGGGGCAGGAATAGCAGGCTATCTGGCTATAAATGTAAGTGCATTGCTGACCGCTTTGCAACTTGGACTCCAACCCATTATCCATCAAGGTCAGGGATCCACTCCCTTTTTCCCTTTCCCTCTAAGGGTAACTCTCCCTGCTATATTAATTCCTCACCTCACCATTGTGGGTGTATTAGAAGGGATCATCACAATGATTGCCTTAAGAGTTCTACAAAAGATTGAGACCGCAAAGAAGAAAACCTTAGGATTGGTTGTGATCATTACTGCTCTCTTTAGCCCCCTTTTTATTTTTGGAGAACTAAACGCCCACGAATTCTGGATTGAACAAAGGGGGAAAGAATTTGCATTAGTCTTTGGTCATGGAACTCATCGAGAGGAATTCGATATGGCAAAAATAAAACATGTAATGGCATTTGATCAAGGAGGAAAACTGATAGATATAAAAAAGGAGGTTAAGAAAAAGGAAGTTTTACTTCATCCATTAAAAAATCCCTCCCTGATGATTGCCATAATTGATAACGGATATTGGTCTAAGACCATTTATGGGTGGAGAAACCTTCCTAAAAGGAAGGCTTCAAGGGTCGTAGAAGCCATTAGATCTATGAATTACTCTAAGGCACTTCTTTCATGGGGAAATTGGGTCAGCCAACCTCTAAAAGAGGTCTCCCTGGATATCGTTCCCCTAAAAAATCCATTTAGTATGAGAACTGGAGAAATATTTACGATCAAAATCACTTATGAAGGAAGGCCTCTTGGAGGGATCGATGTTTTTGGGGCAGGCCATAACCTTCTCGGGAGGACAAACACGGAAGGGGAATTCAACCTCCCTCTCGCTCAAGGAAACCAACAGATTGTCGTTACCCATAAGGTGGGTTTAAAGGATGATCCTGATGCAGATCATCTTAGTTTGACCACAACATTGACATTTGAGGTTAAGCAATGAGAAAAAGAGAGTTAATAAGGATATTTATTCTTTTCGTAGTGATGATTTGGGGAGCTGAGGAAAAACTTTATGCTCATACCATTCATTACGAAGTACAACCCAAAGGTATCTCTGCAAAAATTTTCTATACTCAGACAGACCCAGCAAGTTATTCTGAATATGAAATCTATGGTCCAGGGGATACTGAACCCTACCAAATTGGAAGAACAAATAGAGCAGGCTTCCTCTCTTTCCTTCCAGATCGACCCGGGACATGGAGAATCAAAATCCTGGGAGAGTCCTCGCATGGTTTTCATGGGATTACAATTGAATTAAAAGTGGATAAAGCATTCGATTTAGAGTCTTTTGATAAACCACTGGTAGCAAAGCATACAAAGATAATCGTAGGGATTAGTGTGATTTTCGGCCTCTTTGGTATCATCTCTCTCTATCTTTCTCGAAAGAAAAAAATTAATTGAAAGGAGATATTGTAATGGAAAGAAGATTAACGGTGGTATCCATATTCTTGATGTTGATTCTTTTTCCCTTCTGCGGATGGGCTCACCATGGAGGAATCAGCCTGGCCATGGGTCCAGGAACACCCGTTGAGACCAATTCTCCTCTAACCCTCCCAAAAGGGGGGATAGTGCTGTCAGGTCGTATAGAATATGTGGAATGGCGGAAATATAGTTTTGCAGAACCAGAGAATAAAGACCATTTTACATTTTATAGCCTTGGTCTCTCTTACGGAATTACACCGTACCTTACTGGAAGTATTTTCCTTCCTTATAATTTAAAGTCTCAAGACTCCCTGGGGACGAATCGGGGCATAGGGGATATTAAACTTAGCTTTCAACTTGGTCTGAACTATGATCCTAAAAAGGGATTGGGTCTAAATACTACTGAAGATACCGCTGTTTCTGAAGGAAGTAAAAAGATTTACCTCTCCCTGATCAGTGGATTTACCGTTCCTACAGGAAAGAATAGGAAAGAACTTGGAGGCGAAATCGATCCTGGAATGCAACCTGGATTTGGAAGCCCCTCCTTTTCGATTGGGATGGCGGCCTGCCGTGAAATCTTCCATCCTTTTTCGCTCACCCTGGATACCTCTTATGAGATCTTTACAAGGAGGGAAGGTTTTAAATTCGGAAACGAATGGCGATTAAATCTTGCAGGAGTCTATGGTATTTATAAAAAGGCTGAAAAAATATTATCTCAGGTAGATGGCATTCTGGAGTTAAACCTCCTTCGAATTGCAAGAGATGAAGAGCATGGAGAAAAACTAAGGGCAACAGGAGGTACAATCCTTTATCTTTCTCCAGGGATTCGATTAGGTTCGACTAAATTATGGAATGCCAATCTTGGATTACTGATTAAGTTTCCAATCTGGAAGCATCTCAATGAGAAGAGAGAACAGCAAGGGGCTGAAGGGCTTGAAAAGTATAGAGGAATTATAACTCTCTCCTTTTTCTTTTAAGTGATTCCTTCATGAAAGAACAGATCCCTGCCTTTCTTGTTGAAAAAGGGGATATCAAACCTCCGAAACTGAAAAAGGGGCTACCTCCTTCCTATCTGGACAGGAGCATTCAGTCCCTCTCAAAGATTATCTGGACATGTTATATTGAATGGGAAACGGCCTCGCAGGAAGGTTTATTTCAGAGGATTGATTCGAGGATAAAAATCTTTTTTTTAATCTATTTTATTGTCATTGTGAGCCTATTGAAAAGTCTCCTGCCTGAGGTTATCCTCGGAACATTCCTTATGGTCCTCGTGATTTTCTCAAGGCTCCCTCTTTTTCAATTCTATAAAAAGATTTTTATTGCAGGGGGAATCTTTGGTTTTCTCATCCCTCTTCCATCTGCACTCAACCTCTTCTCCCCAGGAGAATTCTTGCTTCCCCCTCTCCACCTACCAAAATTTTTAATCAATTCCGCCTATCCCTTCCCTGAACTCATAGGGATAACTCGTGATGGGCTTTTAGGTGTATTGATGATTGCTTGCCGGGTCATAAACTCTCTTTCAATTACCCTATTGATTATTTATACGACCCCTTTCCCTGAGATGATGAGAGGGCTCGTTTTTTTCCGAATTCCTGAGGAAATGGCAATGGTGATCACCCTGAGTTATAAGTATGTCTTTCTCTTTGTCAAAATGATTCAAGAGATGTATCTGGCCCGCAAGGCCCGTTATATGGGTGGAGAAAAAGGGTCAGCGATGAGGCCGTGGGTTGCTGGAAGAATAGTATTTGTCTTCCAACGATCACAAAAGCGATTTGAGGAAGTTTATCGGGCGATGGTTTCAAGAGGATTTACAGGAAAAGCCAAGACCACTTTATCTCAGCCTTTTCGCATAAGTGACCTTCTTATTGGAATTTTCATTCTTCTTGCGGGGATTCTATTCCTATCGATATAAAAGTGAATATGTCAACAATCTTCAAGGTTGAAGAAGTTACTTTCCAGTATTACCAGAAGTTCACCGCTCTAAAAGAAGTGAGTTTAGAGGTGAAAGAGGGAGAACTTCTGGCTATCGTGGGTGCAAATGGAAGCGGAAAATCCACCCTTCTTCAAATCATGGATGGACTGATATACCCGGACAAAGGGAGGGTTTTGTTTAAGGACCTTGAGGTATCTGAAAAGAGTTTAAAGGATAAGGAATTCTTAAGAATGTTTCGGGGAAAGGTAGGATATATTTTTCAGGACCCAGATGTCCAACTTTTTTGTCCAACGGTTTATGAGGAAATGATTTATGGACCTCTCCAGTTTGGGTTGAGCCAAGATGAGGCTCACCAAAGAAGCATTCAAATCCTAAGAATGCTCTCTATTCCCCATCTAAAGAACCGCCCATCCTATATGCTTTCGGGAGGAGAAAAAAAGAAAGTGGCTATAGGATCCGTTTTGTCGATGAATCCCGAGGTGATCCTTTTTGACGAACCTACCAACGGCCTTGATCCCAGAACACAGGTTTTCCTGGTTAAGCTCCTCCTGACCCTTCATAGGGCAGGAAAAACGATTGTCTTTGCTACCCACGACTTAGAACTGGTAGGCGAGATTGCAAGCCGTGTGGCTGTGCTTTCTGAAGATCATCGACTCATCAAGGTGGACGGCCCTGAAAATATCCTTGCTGACCAAGAATTATTGCTTCAGGTTAACCTTATTCATGAACACGTCCATCGACATGGAGAGATCATTCACCGTCATCTTCATTTCCATCCTCTCCCCCATAAACATGAAGAGTAATTAAATTATTACGTGATTAGGTCTTTCAAGGACTTTCTCAGGACTCTCTTAAAAATTATTTGACAAATTCCAATATTCTGATGTATAAGAAATTAGCCACGAAGGTTATGCCTCTCAGGAAGGGAGGCAAAGGTGGCTTTTTTATTAACAGGATATGGATAAAAGAAGAAAGACGATTGCAGTAATAGATGGCCAAGGGGGTGGCATTGGGAGTGTGATCATTAAGCGCCTCCGGGAGGCATTTTCGGAAAAGGTGGAGATCATTGCATTGGGAACCAATGCCATGGCCACTGGAACGATGTTAAAGGCAGGGGCAAACAAAGGAGCCTCCGGGGAAAATGCTATTGTCCAAACGGTCAAGACTGTTGATATCCTGATCGGACCAATCAATATCATTCTCGCCCACTCCATGATGGGAGAGTTGACACCCAAGATGTCTGAGGCAATCTCTTCCTCCCCTGCGATGAAATGCCTCCTTCCACTTAAAGTGGCAGAGGTTGAAATCATTGGCGCTCCTAAAGAACCCCTTCCCCATTTAGTCGATCAGTTGGTCAAACGAATCGAAGAGATGATCTCAGTTTAAAATTATAAAGATCACGAATACATAAAACCGTCACTTTTTAATGGAGGAGAAAATATGTGTGAAGCCAATGCTTATTTAATTAAAGAAGGAAAGGAAGAGTTAATCTTAGAAGACATCTCTATCCTTCGCCCTGAAAATGGAGAACTCTATTTACAGAACATCTTTGGAGAGCAGAGAAGGATTAAGGCCAGGATAAAAGAGATGAATCTTCTTGATCACCGTATTATTCTTGAAGAAAAGTAAGGGATTTTATAAACCTTCTTTCAGGATAGTCTTTAGAGATTAAAGGGAGGTATTCATCGCCTAACCATCCGGGCCACAAAGAATCCATCCATCCTATTCTTAGGAGGAAAGGTTTTAAAAAATCCATTCTGAATCAGCAGATGGCATCTATCTGGAAGAACCCCATGGATTGGATTCAGTCGAAATTGGGGGTGCTCCCTTAGAAACCGTTCGATTACCTCCACATTCTATTCAGTAAAAACAGTGCAGGTGCTATAAACCAGCAGGCCTCCTTTCTTCACCAA
>JBBIRM010000030.1:0-22566 GCA_037441765.1 Deltaproteobacteria bacterium
TCTGGCAACCATTGATTCAATCCCTTGATAGCTGTGTTAGGTGCCAGACTTGCAGTGATGCTTGTCCTGTTTATATTTCGAGCGGAAAACAAGAAATTTATCGTCCCACCTACAAATCAGAGATTCTTCGGAGAATTATTAACAAATATATCAAGAAGCGATGGAAGATTATTTCCAAATTGACGGGAGACGATATCGAACTGAACTGGCCAACAGTTGCCAGATTGGCCGAGTTGGCTTATCGGTGCACACTATGTCGAAGATGCGCACAACGATGTCCCCTCGGAAGTGATAATGGTTTAATCGGTAGAGAACTGAGAAAATTGTTCAACCAGGAAATGGGGATCGCCCCAAAGGAGCTTCATGAATCAGGAACTGTTCAGCAACTCAGAGTTGGGGCAAGTACAGGGATTTCCCCCCCTGCCTTTCAGGGGATGGTCGAATTTATGGAGGATGAGATCGAGGAGAAATGGGGCAAGAAGATCAAGGTCCCCGTTGATAAAGAAGGTGCAGAGATTTTGCTCATCCATAACTCTGGCGAATTCATGTCCTGGATCGAAAACCCGGTAGCTTTTGCTATCATCTTTGAATCTGCGGGATTGAGCTGGACACTATCGAGCGAAATTTACGGTTATGAGGCTACCAATTATGGCACTTGGTATGATGATGTGCAATTCGCAAGAATAGCCATCAAGCAGGTGGAGGTCGCAAAGAAATTAAAAGTCAAAAAGATGGTGATGGGAGAATGTGGTCATGCCCACAAAGGCCTAATCGTGATCGCAGACCGAATCTTGGTAGATGAAATGAATTTCCCCAGGGAGAGTTTTTTGCCCCTATTGGAGGATATTATTCTTAATGGGCGAATTAATCTCGATCCTCAGAAGAATAATTTCCCTGTTACCCTCCATGACCCATGCAATGTGGTGCGATTGATGGGAATCGTGGAACCCCAGAGGAGGATTCTAAAAAAGATTTGTCCCCAATTTAGAGAGATGGAGCCCCACGGAGTTGAAAATTATTGTTGCGGTGGAGGCAGTGGATTTGCGATCATGAACTCCATGAACTTTAGGGAATGGAGGGAAAATATTTCAAGCAGGATGAAGCTAAAGCAGATCCTCGAAGCCTTTAGCGACGTTTTGGATCCGGGGATTAAAAAATTTGTATGTGCGCCCTGCTCAAATTGTAAAGGTGCCATAAGGGATATTCTTAACAGCAATAATTTGTGGAAGGAAAATAGCATTTATTATGGAGGCCTGGTAGAGCTTGTAGCAAATGCATTGGTTGAAATGAAGAAGCCTTTCATTGAATGGGAATGGCATTAAAAATTGGTCTTTCTTTAAAAGATACGAAAATAGAACGGAATGAGTGGGAAAAAAGGGAAAGTAATATTATTAGGTTCGGAGAGCATTGGAAGGGGAGACAATGACCTTGGATACGAAATCTTGCTTTCCATGTTGAAGAGTCTAACGGAACGTGAGGATACTCCGCAGGCTATCATTTTCTGGAATACAGCAGTGAAGTTATTGACAGAAAAGTCCCCTGCGATACCCCATTTAAAGACCCTTGAAGGAAGGGGAGTTCAAATTCTGGTAGGACAGCTCTGCATAAGAGAGCTTGAGCTTACCAGTAAGATAGCCATTGGTAAATTGGCAACGATGAATGAAATTTTAGATTTGATTTTACATAATGAAGTTTTGACCCTTTAAAAAGGAATTTTAAGCAAGCCTAAAGGTCTGCCTTTATAGGAAATATATATGGCCATGCAAGATTTGCTTCAAAAAAATAAGGTTGCCATTTTAGAAAGATGGTTCAATCTTATTCTGGAAACTTACCCCTCAGATACTGCAAACATGATGAAAAAGGATAAGGATCAATTTACAAATCCAGTAGGCTTCACCATCTCTCGAGGGATAGAGGTTCTTTTCGAAAAACTGTGTGAAGACATTCAGGATGAGAAGTGGCAGAATTCTTTGAACTCAATTCTTAAGATCAGATCGGTTCAAGATCTCTCTCCCTCTCAGGCGGTTGGATTTATTTTCCTATTGAAGAAGGCTATCGAGGAGATACTCAAAAATGAAATTTTTAGAGAATCGTTGATGGAGGAGTGGCTAAGATATCAATCAAGAATCGATGCCCTGGCACTTCGGGCCTTTGATCTCTACATGGATTGTCGGGAAAAGATCTGCGAGATAAGAATTAATCAGGCCAAGGCCGAGAAGGAGATGGCCTTTCGAATGATTGAAAGAATGACCCATTCAAAGGAGAAATGAGAGAAAGAAGATGATGAAAGGCCATAAACTTCGAAATTCGAATATCGAAATACGAAAAAATTCAAATTTCTTTAAACTCTTTTCGTTTTGAAAATTTGACATTTGCCTATTTGATATCGTTTCGAGTTTCGGATTTCTTGCTTCGAATTTATAATGGGTTTTTAGGATATGGGTCTCTGGTATTCCATTTCAGCAGTTCTTTTACTTTGTCTTTTTGTGATCATAGGCATAAAAGGAATGGGTCTTTTCTCTCTTTTTACTATTTTTATCCCTTACGCTGCCATTTTCCTTTTCATCGTTGGTTTCATCTATCGTGTTTTAATATGGGCCCGCTCCCCTGTCCCATTTCATATTCCCACGATCTCAGGACAACAGAAATCACTTCCCTGGATTGAAGCTGACAATATTGGCAGCCCTTATACCACATGGGGTGTGGTAAAGAGGTTGGCACTTGACATCCTTCTATTTCGTCCCCTTCTCAAAAATGAAAAGGTTGAGCTTGAGGCCCCCTATAGGCTTCTCTTCAGACCGAGCGTCCTTCTCTGGTTGGGGGCTATGGCTTTTCACTGGTCTTTCCTCATTATCCTCTTGAGACATTTGAGATTCTTCCTCGAACCCGTTCCTTCTTTGGTTGTTTTCTTTCTTAGACTCGATTCTATTCTTCAAGGTCTCATACCGATCCTCTATATCAGCGATATCATCATTTTAATTTCCCTGGTCTACCTATTTTTAAGGCGAATTGTCTATCCTCAAATCAAGTATATCTCCCTTCCATCAGACTATTTCATTCTTCTCATAATATTTGGGATTGCCCTTTCCGGAGTTCTCATGAGGCTTGTCTTCAAAGTGGATCTTGTCCAAGTAAAAGAATGGATGATGAGCATGCTTAGATTTCGGCCAATGCCCCCCAAAGAGGTAAACCTTCTCTTCTATATTCATCTATTCTTTATCAGTCTTTTGATCCTATATTTTCCAATTAGCAAACTGATGCACATGCCAGGAATCTTTTTAAGTCCCACTAAAAACTTGACCAATACCAGCCGAAACAATCGACACATCAATCCCTGGAATTATCCAGTTAAGGTCCATACGTATGAGGAGTACGAAGAGGAATTTCGGACCTCAATGAAGGAAGTTGGATTGCCAGTAGAGAAGGAATAGGGATGGCAGAGGAAGGTTTAAAAGAGAAATCTTTAAAGATTGACTACACACCTCCTAAAAAAAGCTGGTTAGAGCCATCCGCGGAGTTCCGGAAGGGAACTTATTGTTACCCTGCTGCGCCAAAACATCAAAAATATCTCGATCTTCCATATCCGAGAGAGTGGCATCCAGAGGAGGAGGACTGGAAACTACCAGAAAATTGGAAGGAGTTAATTCTCAGGGGGATGGAGGAGCGTTTAAATCGTTACCGTTCTTATCGGCTCTTTCTTGATATCTGTGTCCGGTGCGGGGCCTGTGCGGATAAATGCCACTTCTTCATTGGCTCGGGAGATCCGAAGAATATGCCTGTGCTCAGGGCTGAACTTCTGAGATCCATCTATCGCAGGTATTTTACCTTCTCGGGAAGAGTTTTTGGAAAACTGGCAGGGGCCAGAGAACTGACTGAAGAGGTGCTAAAGGAATGGTTTTCGTATTTTTATCAATGTACGGAATGTCGGAGATGTTCTCTCTTTTGTCCTTATGGAATCGATACATGTGAAATTACGATGATGGGGAGAGAACTTCTTAATCTCGTTGGGGTAAATATCAATTGGATTATTGAGCCTGCTTCAAACTCCTATAGAACAGGAAACCACCTTGGAATCCCTCCCCACGCCTTCAAAGGAACGGTTGATTTCGCAGTGGATGAACTCAAGGAGATTACAGGCATTGAGGTGGAGGTCCCTATTAATCGAAAAGGGGCAGAGATTCTTTTTATTTCCCCTTCGGCTGACTACTTTGCAAGTCCACACTGGTATACCTTCCTGGGCTATCTTCTCCTCTTTCATGAAATCGGGCTGGACTATACCTGGAGTACTTATGCCTCAGAGGGCGGAAATTTTGGTTTCTTCCACTCTGCAGAGCTGGCCAAAAGACTCAATGCCAAGATCTACAGTGAAGCAAAGAGGCTTGGGGTAAAGTGGATTCTCGGAGGAGAATGTGGTCATATGTGGAGGGTCATCCATCAGTATATGGACACATTTAATGGTCCTGCCGATTTTTTGGAGGAGCCTGTATCTCCTATCACAGGAACCCGTTTTGAAAATGCACGTTCAACCAAAATGGTCCATATCTGTGAGTTTACAGCCGATCTGATTATGAATCATAAACTGAAATTGGATCCAGGCAGAAATAATAAGTGGAAAGTGACTTTCCATGATTCCTGTAATATCGCAAGAGGCATGGGGCTCCTTGAAGAACCCCGATACATTCTTCAAAATGTATGTAATGAATTCTACGAGATGCCCGAAAATACCATTCGCGAAAGAACATTCTGTTGTGGAAGTGGCTCAGGATTAGGAGCAGATGAGAATATGGAGACCCGATTGAGGGGAGGATTTCCCCGAGCAAATGCTGTTAAGTATGTTAAGGAAAAGTTCGGAGTGAATCTTCTTACCTGTATCTGTGCGATTGATCGGGCCACCCTTCCTCCTCTCTTGGAGTACTGGGTGCCAGGGGTTGAGGTTGCTGGAGTCCATGAATTGGTTGGAAATGCACTGGTTCTGAAGGGCGAAAAGGAGCGGACGACCAATCTTCGTGGAGAACCCCTAAACGAAGTTAAAGTTACAAGTTAAAAGTTTAAAGTTGCAAATTAAGAAATGTTTTTTAATCGGAGATCGTTATGTATGATGCGAAGAAGATCATCCCGGGACTTATCATCTTTCTTGGATTGATTGCCTTTCCGATTTTACACAATACGGTGAGCGGGAAGGCAACCTATAGCCCGAAAACTGAACTTCCGAAGGATAAGAAGGAGTGCATAGAACCCAAGGATTTTATTAGAGTCAACCATAAAGAACTATTGGAGGATTGGAAGGCATCCGTTGTCCGTATCGGCATGCGAGTTTATCAAGCCACCAACAAGAAGAGATATACGATGAGCCTAAATCGCACCTGTATGGATTGTCATAAGGATAGGACTAAATTCTGTGATCAGTGCCACAACTTCATGGGCGTGACTAATAAATGTTGGGACTGTCACCTGTATCCAAAAGAATTAGAGAAGAGGTAAAATGTATCTATGGAAATAAGTCGAAGGGGATTTTTAAAGATTTCGGGGCTTACATTTCTTGGCCTTATGGCTAAGCCAGGGTGGGAAGTGGTCTCCCAGATCAAACCCATTGAACCCTCCCCTGCTCCAAATTATTTTTCCGGCAAGAAGTGGGCCATGGCCATAGACCTTAGGAAGTGCTGGGAAGCCCAAGAGGGATGTAAGGAATGTCTCGACGTTTGTCACCGCATCCACAATGTTCCTTCTATTGGATATCTTAAAGAGGAGATCAAGTGGATATGGACTATTCCATATGAAAAGGCCTTTCCGGAACATATTCATGATTTCAATCAGGAAGAATATAAAGGGAAATCGGTGGTTGTCTTATGTAATCAGTGTGATGATCCACCCTGCATCCGGTATTGCCCAACCAGGGCCACATGGAAGAGGGAGGATGGGATCGTCATGATGGATTTTCATCGTTGTATCGGATGCAGATACTGTATGGCGGGATGTCCTTATGGTTCTCGAAGCTTCAATTGGAGAGATCCTCGACCTTTTATCAAAAAGGTGAATCTCGAATTCCCCACAAGGACAAAAGGAGTGGTGGAGAAGTGTAACTTTTGTGAGGAAAGATTGGTTCAGGGGCTTCTGCCTGCATGCGTGGAGGCTTGCAAGGAGAAGGCTTTGATCTTTGGGGACCTGAACGATCCTCACTCTGAGATTAGAAGGACTCTTAATGGAAGACACGTTCTTCAAAGACAACCCGAACTGGGAACAAAGCCCAAGGTATTCTATATTGTATAGAAATAGAGCGAAGGTATCTATATAGGTGTTTGGAAATAATATTCCTAAGATAAGGTAAATTATGGTGAACAAAGAGCAGATCCTCGTAGATAAAGAAATTCCTCTCCTTGAACATGTGAGAAGGTCAGGAAAAGGATTTTATATCACTGTCTCTATTCTCACTGCACTTGTTCTGTGGGGAATCTATGCTTATCTAACTCAGTACAGGATTGGCCTGGGGGTTACTGGACTTTCAAGACAAATCTTCTGGGGTGTCTATATTACAAACTTCGTTTTCTTTATCGGGATCAGTCATGCAGGAACCTTCATTTCAGCAGTCCTCAGGGTGGTTAAAGCTGAATGGAGAAGGCCCATAAGCCGGCTCTCAGAGTTGACCACAGTATTTATCCTCTTTTTCGGTGTTGGAAGCGTATTGATCGATTTGGGAAGACCTGATAGAATGCTCTATGCCATTCGATACGCTCATTTCCGTTCTCCGCTTTTATGGGATGTTTGCAGTATTGGAACATACTTGACAGTCAGTTCCATCTGTCTCTACCTTGCCTTGATTCCAGATATTGCTCTGATGAGGGACCTTGGGATGAAGAAAAGGCAGTGGCTCTATGAGATCCTTTCTCTCGGATTTACTGGAACCGAAAGACAATGGCATCGTCTGGAGAAGGCCATCTTATATGTTTCTATTCTTGTCATTCCGGTGATGATCACTGTACATACGGTTGTCTCCTATGTCTTTGCAATGACGATTCAACCGATGTGGCATAGTGCTATTTTTGGGCCCTATTTTGTAGCAGGGGCCCTCTTTTCAGGAGTGGCAACAGTGATTACGATTATGGCTATCCTACGCAAGGTATATCATCTGGAAGATTATCTTAAACCAATCCATTTTTATAATCTTGGAACCCTTCTTTTGGCTATGACCCTTCTCTGGTTATACTTCACACTTGGAGAGTATGTTACAACACTTTATGGAAACGAACCTTCGCAGATGTCCATCTTCTGGTCTAAACTCACAGGTCAATATGCCCCTCTTTTCTGGCTTCATTTTGCACTCTGCTTTGTTATTCCATTTCCAATTCTCGCAAACCCGAAGACACGAACAATTAAGGGAACACTGATCGCTTCCATCTCAATCAATATTGGGATGTGGCTTGAGCGATTTGTTATCATCGTTCCAACTCTTACCAGACAAAGAATTCCCATAGAGGGGGCCATCTATATCCCAACCTGGGTCGAGTGGTCGATTCTATTAGGTTGCCTCTCCTTTTTCTCTCTTCTCTATGTTATTTTTACCAAATTCTTCCCCATCATTCCAATCTGGGAGATTCATGAGGGAAGAGGAAAATCTATAATGGAGGTCAGGAAAAGGATTCAAAGTTACCTTCCGGATTAGAAACCCAAATTAAGGAAGTTTAAGAAAAAATGAGGGGAAAAGTCTACCTTGTCGGTGCAGGTCCTGGTGATCCTGGCTTAATTACGGTCAAGGGGTTGGACTGTCTGAGACATGCCGAGGTTGTTGTCTATGATCGCCTTGTTGATGAAAGACTCATTAAAGAAGCTCCTCAGAATGCAGAAAAAATATTTGTAGGTAAGGCGGTTGGGTTCCATCCAATAAGGCAAGAAGAGATTAACGAAATTCTATTAAAAAAAGCCCGAGAAGGGAAAGTGGTAGTTAGGCTTAAGGGAGGAGATCCTTTTGTTTTAGGTAGGGGAGGGGAAGAGGCAAAATTTTTATTCCTCCATCGAATCCCCTTTGAGATTGTTCCAGGGGTTTCATCTTTTTATAGTGTACCTGCATATGCAGGGATACCGATTACCTATCGAGGGATTGCTTCATCTTTTACAGTTTCCACAGGACATAAAGCCATAGATAAGAAAGACTGGTCAACCATCTCATGGGACAATCTATCCTCTGGAGCCGATACCCTCATTATCCTCATGGGGCTTTCTAACATGAGGCATATTATTGAACAGATAATTAAAAGTGGTAGATCCCCTTCTACCCCCATTGCGATCATCACTCATGGAACCACTTCTATGCAGCGTTGCATCACGGGGACTCTTAAGGATATAGTTGATAGGGTGGAATCAGAGAAACTTCAGCCCCCTTCTATTATAGTCATAGGAGAAGTGGTTTGGCTAAGAGAAGATTTACGCTGGTTTGATAAGTGAATTTTATATAAACGTCTTCGTGTCATATGTGATGAAAACATCAAAGCGAAACACTTATTACCCCGCTTTCATAAATATTCATAATAAAAGATGTGTTGTAGTTGGAGGCGGAGAAGTCGCTCTCAGGAGGGCGAGAATGCTCTCCAATTGTGGGGGGAGAGTTACGGTAATCAGTCTGAACATCCATCCAGAATTGGCCGTCCTAGCGGAAGATGGAACGATTCAACTCATGAGGAGGGAGTATCGACTCCAAGACCTTCAAGGTTCCGCCATTGTGATTGCAGCAACCGATGTGAAGGAGTTAAATAGAGAAATTGCAATTGATGCTCGAAGTTCAGGGGCCCTTGTGAATATCGTTGATGATCCAGAACAATCGGATTTTATCGTTCCTTCCTATTTCCAAAGAGATGGGCTTATCATTGCCGTTTCGACATCGGGCAAGAGCCCAGCCCTCGCAAAGAAGATCAGAAAGAAACTGGAAATGGATTTTGGAGAGGAATACGACGAACTTCTCTCTCTGGTTGAGGAAGTAAGGACGGAACTTAAAAGAAAGGGAGAATTATTAGACACAGAAGCCTGGCAGAGGGCTCTGGATTTAAATCTACTCATAGAGGTCTTGCGAGAAAGGGGGCGGGAAAAGGCTAAAACTATTTTAAAGGAAAGATTAAAAATGAAATAGGAGGATTCGTTATGGCAGGAGAGGAAATCAAAATCTATACAACCCCAACCTGACCCTACTGTAAGATGGCAAAAGAGTATCTTTTGCAGAAGGGTTATAGATTCACAGAGTATGATGTCACAACAGACCGAAAGGCATTGGATGAGATGGTTAGGATATCAGGCGCTCGAAGTGTCCCTGTAATATCAGCATGTAATGAAGTGATGATCGGGTTTGATAAGAATAGGCTGGAACAGATGTTGACCTGTATTAAACAAAGAACTGAAGTATAAATTTCAAATATAAAAATTTCAAACATTTTTATTTAGATTTTTCACTCATATGACGCTTGGATTTTGAAATTTAGAATTTGATCCCATTCTTTTTCTCAAGAACTGCCCTGTATAAGATCGGGGAGAGGCCATGATCGCCTCGATGTCTCCTTCTGCGACAATTCTTCCGCCCTCTTCACCCCCCTCTGGTCCAAAGTCTATAATATAGTCGGCACAACTGATCAGATCGAGGTTATGCTCAATCACGATGATAGAGTTTCCTTGTGAAAGAAGTTTTTGGAATGCCATCAAAAGAAGTTGGATATCATACAGATGAAGTCCTGTAGAAGGTTCATCAAAGATAAATAGGTTTTTGCCTTTCTGTCCCTGGTGGATATAGAAGGCCAGTTTAAGACGCTGTGATTCTCCCCCACTCAGGGTATTCGTAGATTGTCCGAGCGTGAGGTAACCCAGACCCACAGCATTTAAAGACTGAAGTTTGTTGATTATTCGAGGATGGTCTTTAAAAAAGGACAACGCCTCCTCGACCGTCATGTTGAGGACATCTGAAATATTTTTATCTCGGTATTTGATCCTCAAAATTTCAGGTCTAAATCTCTTCCCTTCGCAGGCTTCACAGGTGATGATGACGTCTTCCAAGAACTGCATCTCCAGAACCTGAATTCCTGCCCCTTCGCATGTCTCACATCGGCCGCCTGCAGTGTTAAAGGAGAAGTGGTAAGGTTTTAATCCTGCCCTCTTTGCCTCTCTGGTATTAGCAAAGAGATCCCGAATCTCACTGAGGACTTTCATATAGGTGGCAGGGTTGGATCTCAGGCTCTTCCCGATAGGGGATTGATCCACCATGATAAGTTCATCAATCTGTTCTAAACCTTCAATCGAATCGAACGCCCCTTTTTCAAATTCCGGATCTCCGTTTCTCTTCCCACCTGCATAAAGGACATTATTGACAAGGGTCGTCTTTCCTGCCCCAGAGAGACCAGTGATACAGACCATCACGCCCAAGGGGATTTTTACATCAATTCCTTTGAGGTTATGTTCCCTGGCATTATGAATGAAGATCCAACCCTCGGGTCTTCTCCGAGAAATTCTTTGTACCATTGAGATCTCCCCTCTCAAACACTTGGCGGTAAGGGATTCATTGTGCTTCAGTAGTTGGTCTATCTCCCCCTGAAAAACCACTTGACCTCCAGCCCTTCCTGCACCTGGACCAAGATCAATAACCCAATCCGCTGCGCGTATCAGGTCTGGATCATGTTCCACCACCACAACTGTATTTCCTTCTCTTCGAAGGAGATGAAGCGCTTCTATAAGTCGATGAGTATCCCTGGGATGGAGCCCAATACTGGGTTCATCTAAGACATAAAGGGTATCGGTCAGTGATGACCCCAATGCCCTTGCAAGGGTTATTCTCTGGTATTCGCCATTGGAAAGTGTTCGTGTTTGACGTGAAAGGGTGAGGTATCCCAGGCCTACATCAACCATAAACCCTATTCGATTGTTGATTTCGTTGAGAAGACGCTGGGCTACTTTTTTTTGGAATTCCCTTAGGGTTAGGATTCTGAAAAAATTCTGGAGATCCAGAATCGAAAGGTCACAAAGTACAGCAATGTTTTTATCCCCGATTAAAACATAAACGGCCTCTTCCTTAAGTCGCGTGTTGTGGCAAGTGGGGCAGGGAGTATATGCTCTATATTTACTAAGGAAGACCCGATAGTGAACTTTGTATCTTTTCCCTTCCATCCAATCGAAAAAACCTTTTAGTCCAATAAATTCACCTTTCCCATTAAGTAAAATATCTTTTTGATCTGGATGGAGTTCTTTGAAGGGTTTTTGGATTGGGATTCGATATCTCCTGCAGGCTTCCCATAGATATTGATAAAGATCTTCATATGCAGGAGTATTCCAGGGAGAAAAGGGTTTCTCCTTTAATGTCTTATTTGGGTCTGGGATAACCTTCTGCCAATCGATTTCGATAATCTTGCCAAACCCCTGGCAGGTTGGACAGGCTCCGATAGGGCTATTAAAGGAGAAGAGTAGGGGTTCAGGTTCTAAAAAAGTTCTATGACAACGATTGCAGGAGAATGTTCTGTTGAAAGATAGAATTTTGCCTTCCTCGCTAACAACTTCTACTTTACCTTCCCCTAATTGAAACCCTTTCTGAACGGCCTCGGCCAACCTCGACCGCTCCTTCTCCTGAACCTTGAGTCTATCCATAAGAATGGGCAGTGAGGTATGATCCTTGATATCTGTGGGAGAAAGATTGGTCATATCAATGACCTCTCCCTTATTCCACATTCTATAATAACCCGCCTTGATCAGATCCATTACCTTCACATCCACAGGTTCCCCTTGCCGTGGATAAACAGGACAGAGGATGGAAATCTTTTTACCTTCATATTGCCCCAGAATCTCTTCAACTACCCTTTCTGTTGTATCTCCTGATACCCTTAGATGGCATTTGGGACAGAAGACCTCTCCAATCTTTGCATAAAGTAGCCTGAGGTAATCATAGATCTCTGAGGCTGTCCCAACAGTTGAACGAGCATTTTTAACCGTGTTTCTCTGCTCGATTGCGATGGCTGGGGGGATTCCGTGAATCGACTCCACGTCAGGCCGATCCATTTTTTGAAGGAATTGACGAGCATATGTTGAAAGTGATTCGATATAGCGCCTCTGCCCTTCTGCGAAAAGGGTGTCAAAGGCTAAGGTCGATTTGCCAGAACCAGAGACGCCGGTAATTACGGTCATCTTCTCCCTTGGGATCTGACACGATATATTTTTGAGATTGTGGGATTTGGCTCCAACGATCTCGATGTATTTTTTCATCAAAAATATTATAACACAATCCAATCTCTCTTATTCTGTACAACACTCACTGGAGGGTGGGGAATTATATGAATTAGGCATTAATTTTATGTTAAATTTCCATTTGGAAAATAGCCCATTTCGTAATATAATTTTAAAAACTATGAAATTTGCCATTGAAGCAGAAGGAATTTCCAAGACATTTCGATCAGGATGGTTGGGGAAGAAGAGAAAGGAAGCCCTCAAAAATATTGGACTTCAGATAGAAGAGGGGGAAATTTTTGGAATCTTAGGCCCCAATGGGGAGGGGAAGACCACGCTCCTCTCTATCCTCTCTACACTACTTCTTCCGGATCGAGGAAAGGTTCGTATTCTCGGAATCGATGTCCTACAGAATGGCCATCAGGTTAGAGAGAAGGTGAATATCTCAAGTGGAAATGCGAACTTTCTATGGAGCCTCACGGTAAAAGAGAATCTCCATTTTTATGGAATGCTTTATGGTCTGAAAGGAAAGAGGAGGGAGGAAAAGGTAGAAGGGTTGATTGAACTTTTCGATTTAAATGAGCATCGAGATGTCCCCTTTGATCGTCTCTCTACAGGGATGAAGCAGAGACTCTCTTTAGCCAAATCACTCCTCAACGATCCCGAAATTCTCTTTTTAGATGAACCTACAGTAGGACTTGACCCGGATGTGTCGGTTCGAATCAGAGAAAAGATTCTTTCCATCCATAAAAGAGGAAAGATGACCATCCTTCTTACCACCCATAATATGAGGGAGGCTGAGTTCCTCTGCCAACGGCTGGCTTTTTTGAAGAGGGGGGAGATCCTTACGACCGGAACACCTTCTGATTTAAAACGGATGGTCCGAATCGGAGACCTCCTGAAGATAAGATATAAAGGGAAAATCTCAGAAGATGGATTGCTCCATGCGGAGGGGGTAGTTAATTTTTCTATCTCCGAGGGTTTCTGTGAGATCGTAGTGGATGATGCAGAGAAGAGATTGGGAACCTTAATGGCCTTGCTCTCTCAAGGTGGGACAAGGATTGAAAAGGTCACACTGGGACAGACGGATTTAGAAGATGTCTTTATCGAGTTTGCAAAAGAGACTGACTCAGATATGGGCTTTTGTATTTAAGAATTGGATCATGACAAAGCGGAATGTCTTTAGCCTCTTTGAGATCCTTTTCTGGCCTGTGGTGGGTTTTTTCTCTGTTGGGCTTTTAACCGATTTCTTGAAGTTAAATCCAGAGATGTCTGGTTTCATACTGGTGGGGATCATTGCGATGAGCGTGATTCAGGTTTGCCAGATCGATGTGGCTTACGTCCTTCTTTATGATCTCTGGTCAAAATCAATCAAACATACCTTCATCGCTCCTGTCCACCTTTTTGATTTAATTTCAGGGGCCTGGCTGATAGGGATTATCCGATCTTTTATTGTTTTTCTACTCCTATCCTTTTTCAGTCATCTCGCTTTTGGTTTTGACTTTTTAAGGCCAGGGGTAGTACATCTCTCCCTATTTCTTTTTGGACTTTTTCTCACCTCAGTAATTGTTGGAATGAGTGTCTGTATCCTTCTTCTTCTCTTCGGATATAAGGCAGATGTGGCCGCATGGTCTCTGACCAGCCTTATGTCTTTGATCTGTGGCATCTACTATCCAATTTCCATCTTGCCATTTCCACTAAGGGAGATTGCCCGGGGGATTCCACTTACCTATTTCTTGGAATATTTCCGCTCCTTCTATGGATTTGGGCCAGAAATTAACCATGTCTTGATCTATGGTTTCGGTTTAACTTTTGTCTACCTCATTCCTGAGGCTTTTCTTCTTAAAAGGGTGCTTAATCGGGCCAGGAGGATCGGTACCCTGATCAAACTTTCAGAATAATTTATCCCAAATCCTACGAATCTTCTCCTTACTGATCTTGAGATAATCCCTGTCCCTCGAAAAGACTTCGAGGGTAATCGTTTCGTCGTAAAGGCTCTGTTTGAGTTCCTTCAATATCTTTTCAAAGTCGATGATCCCTGCACCGATTGGAAGGTGGTTGTCTTCTTTCCCGAAGTTATCATTGACATGGACATGACTGATCCGATATCCATATCGATGAATGAACTCCAGAGCCTTATTCTTTTCAGGCCCAAGATTTGCGTGACCGATATCGAGAGTCAGTCGTAGATCAGGGAAGGTATCGAAGACTTCTTGAAACTCCCGTGGATGGGAGAGGAAATTGGATTGGGGAAACATATTTTCAATGCAGAGGGTGATTCCGAGGTCCCCTGCTTTTTTTAGAATGGTCCTGATCGATTCCATTCCATATTCCTTAGCCTTATCAAAGATAAACTTCCCCAAACCCATAATATATCCCGGATGAAGAACCACCTTTTTAATTCCCAACTCGGCCGAAGCCTCCAAGGCATTTAAATTTTCCTGGACCGATACCTTCCTCAGGCTCTCATAGAGGTCAGAGGTCCAGACGAAGGTAGGAAGGTGGCCGACAATATCCATCTTATAACGCTCGAGGAGGGTGAGAATGGATGTCTTCTGGGATAGGATCTTTTCCGGGGTTGCCTCTGGCGGATCCATTTTTAGTTCGATAAAGTCAAATCCCATCTGACCAATCTCTTCTATTTCATCTAAGAGAGGTTTTATTGGAAAATTCATAGCACCATATTTCATCTTTCACTCCATGAACAATGAAAATTAAACTTTTAATTGGATTTTACACTCCGAAAATTTAACTCCAAACTCTCTGACTTTGGCTGAGAGGCGAACTTTTTTCTTTGCTTCTCTAATCCAGATCCTAATCTTTGCTTTCTTCGGAGCCAGTGGCCCAAAGGCCTTTTCCATTTTTTTATAAAGGTTTTCAGGATTTTCTGAAGCAAGTGCTGAGATGGAATGGATTTCCACCCTCTCAAGTAGACGAAGGTTCTTAACTCCAAGGCCTTTTAACTGAACAAGTTGAGCCTTTTCAATCCATGATATAAGTTGTTCTTTGGAAATGGAGAGCCTAAGGGCTAATTCTTCCCTCTCCTTTCTTTCTCCTGTTTTTTTGATGAGGTCTTCAAGGGAAGAAATTCCCACCCTTGAGAGTTCAACCTGATATTTGGGTTCGATCCAGTATGCATCTTTAAGTCTTGTGTAAAAGGAGTCAACCGTTTTAGAGTCGATGGCCTTAAAGACGAGGATACAGAAAATTCCAATCAGTATTGCAGTTAAAACCATGGTCAGAGGTCTTGTTCGATTTTCAGGGTGCAATTGGTAACTGGATTCCTCCCAGCCCCTTCCAGATCGGAAAAGAGAAATGAAATTATACATTGCGTATGCCTGGACTGCAAATGGAGGAAAACCCAAAAAACCAAGAAGGGGCATTTCAAACCCCTTCGTCTCTTCAAAAAAAGGAACTGTATAGATCCATTTCGAACGAGCCCAATAATTCCAGAACTCCCATAGAAGACCACAAATTAGACCTCCCAAAAGAAGGAGGTATATCTTCCTTGGTTTTCCCTCTTTAAGGTCTCTGAGGAGGGATCTTCCGCCATATAGATATAGTAAGGGTTCCAGAAAGAAGGTAAATCCAAACCAGATGAGGGCGAAGAAGTATCTGGGAAAGGCTATAGAGAGGATTAGACAGAATAAACCAAGGGCGATTAAGGATAGATGACCTCCCAGGGAGAGGGTTATCCTTTTTATAGAAACTCTTTTAAATAATCCGAATGTTTCCAAACATTCTGTTGTTTCAAACAATCCAGGAAGGACAGTTCCGTAAGCAACGGCATAGCCCAACCATCTCTCGAGGGTCAAATGAGGGAGGTTGATGTAATACCAGTTCTCTAAGGAGAGATTGGCTACTTCGAAGATTAACCAAATGAAGACCGACCAGGGGATCATCAGAAAAAATTCCTTTGTCCGATTGATTATCAAGGAGTTACCTTTCGAGTAATAGATCAATGCGTCGAGGATAAGGATGTAGGACCACCAGGCAAAACAGTAAAACCAACTGTAGAATGGATCAACCTTATGGAAAAGAAAGATTTCCGAAAGGATGAGTATAAAAATTCCAATTACCCCATGAGGGGGAAAGGTCCTCTTCATTAAGATTTAATTTAGCATATCCATCCTCCTCAGACAATTGCTCAGAGAAGATAGTTTTTAAATCCCATTACCATAATTTTTATAATGTTTGAATTAACCATTCTATTAGTTGTCATATCTGAAACGGAGATTCCAAAATTCTAAAGGGGTGGCCTTCTTAGGTGCCAGGGAGTGGCTTGTTCGTATGCATGGGCAGCCCTAAGCACGGTCTCCTCATCAAAAGGCCTACCCACAAATTGTAACCCTATGGGAAGTTGGTCCTTTGAAAAACCACAGGGAACGGTTATGGCAGGAAACCCATTGAGGTTGAAGGGACGGGTATACTGTGTCAGGAGGGAGATCACATTCACTTTTTGATTGCTTACCAATAGAGATGTCGTTCCAATGGGGAAGGCAGTGACTGGAACAGTAGGGGTGACAAGAATATCCAAATTTTTAAAAATATTTAGGCTCTGATGATAAAAGAGAGTTCGAGCCCGCTGGGTCTGAATGTAGTCTGAAGCACTAATGAATATTCCTGTCTCAAGACGAAGTCTGACAGGAGGATAGATTTGGGGACCGTTCTTTCTAATTAATTCACGATGATAGGCTGTTGCCTCAGCCATCTGAATTAGACTTGCAATGGCAGTCCCATAGTGATAGAGAGGCCATGAAATCTCAGAAATAATTCCACCCAATTCGGCCAGTTGATCGATCGCCTTCCAAAAGGAATCACTTACATCCGACTCAATCGGGACCTCAAAAAATTCTTTCACTACGCCAAGACGAAGTCCTTTTATTTCACCTTTAAGTGCTTGAGTATAATCAGGTGGTGGAAGGTTGGTTGAGGTAGGGTCATTGGGGTCATATCCTGCTACTGCATTCATAACCATTGCACAGTCTTCAACTGTTCGGGTCATTGGACCAGGGTGATCTTGGCTCCAGGCAAGCGGAGTCATCCCATATCGGCTGAGGCGGCCATAGGTGGGTTTAAATCCAACGATGCCACATAGAGCAGATGGAATGCGAATCGATCCTCCAGTATCACTGCCCATCGCAAATGGGCATTGGCCAGAGGCAACAGCAGAGCCATTGCCACCACTTGATCCCCCAGCGATAAGTGCTGTGTTCCAGGGGTTATGCATATGGCCATACTCCTCATTCTCTCCAGTAGCACCGTAGGCCAGGGGGTGCATATTGAGTTTTCCCAATAGGATACCACCAGCCTTCTTCAATCTCAGAGTTATAGTGCTATCATAATCGGGAATAAAACCATCAAAAATTTTAGTCCCAGATGTATTTCTTATCCCTTTTACATAGTAAAGGTCTTTAAGACCGAAAGGGATACCATGAAGGGGACCTAAATATCTTCCTGCTTGGATCTCCTTTTCTGCTTGTTTGGCAGATTCTATGGCCTGATCGGAAACCAGAGTAATGAATGAGTTGAGTTGAGGCTCCAGAGAATTAACTCGTGATATATAGGCTTCTACAATCTCAAGAGGAGAGGCTTCCTTTTTTTGAATCAACCGAGAAAGCTCACTTATGCTCAACTCGCAGATTTCTTTTGAATCCATCAGGGAGAAACCTCATGGGAAGGGTAGGGCATGAAGGGCTCAAGCCCAGTTAGGTTTAGTTCTTCGATTCGCTTTAAATTTGGCAATACCCTTTGAACATAAGCGTAAAGTTCTTCCATATGGGGATCATCCAGATCCAAACCAAATTCTTTTGCAATGGATAAAAATACTTCCTTTTCCATTTCATCATCCCCGGACTTATTCAAATTCTACCGTGCTTGCATGTAATTGGATTACTGCCATTATTCGATCCATCGCACAGATTTCTCAAAATTATCTCTCTGAGATTTAAAATTGTTGATCGGGACATTCCAATCTGGATAACCTAAAGCCAAACCAATCACAACATTTTTATTATCAGGGATGTTCAGAAGTTCTTTGATCTCATCTTCATAAGCAACAATCAAACCAATTGGGCAGGTCCATAATCCAAATTCATGAGCGGTAAGGATCAAATAACCCAGGATGATCCCTATGTCTACCAAACGGCTTTTTGGGAATGAGTCATCCAGACAGATAAGGATGGCTACAGGAGCTCCATAGAAATTGCAACTTCCTTCATTGATAAATTGGTCAGGATTAACTTTCATCTCTTCGAAAAATGGTTTCATCAACTCAAGAGTTTTAGCCCCCCGCTTAGCCATTGTTTTTGGAAGGGGTTTGACATTGCCAGGGCTACAGGAGATCTGCTTCTCACGGTAGGCTTTGATGAGTCTTCGGCTCAATCGTTCTTTCTCTTCTCCGGTAACAATGATAAATTCCCATGGCTGGAGATTGATGGCAGAAGGAGCAAGGCTTGCATATCTCAGGACTTCTTCAATTTTCTCCCTCGCTACAGGCTCGGGTTTGAAAGCCCTGATACTCTTTCTTTCCTGAATTACTTTCAGAAGGTCCATTGTAGACTCCTTTTAAGATTTAATAAAAAATATAAGAATTATCAATTAGTTGAATTAAATAACGAATAGTTAATCAGGTTGTCAAGGTCAATTAATGAGATATCTCCCCAGTCCTTCAATAAATTTTTCAGAAATCTCTTAAATTCTTAAGGTTTAAAATATTTTTTAATAGAGGAGACAATTGTTTTGGCCATTTTTTCTTGGAAGTCGCTCTGGTTAAGAAGGTATTCATCTTCTCTATTGCTTATAAAGGCCATTTCCACTAAAACGGAGGGGATGTCAGGAGCCCTTAAGACAATGAAGTTTGCCTGGCGGTAGTTAGGGTACTTCAATCCATTTATGTTTTTAATATTATCAATGAGAATTTCCGCAAATCGAAAACTCTCCTTCATTGAATTGTTTTGCATGAGATCTAATAGAATTTGGTTTAGGTTTGGGTCCTTTACCAAAGATGTAGGTCTCAGGAAAGCCCCGCCTAAGATATTGGACATATTTTCTTTATCGGCTAAGATCTTGGCCGCCTCGTCTGTTGCCCCTGAAAGAGAGAGGCAGTAAACCGAAGATCCTCGGGCCTGAGGGTTAAAACTTCCATCGGTATGGAGGCTGATAAAAAGGTCTGCACCATATTCCCTCGCAATTTTAATCCTGTCCTCCAGAGGTATGAAATAATCTCCTTTTCTTGTAAGAAAACCTTGTATTCCTTTTTCCTTTTTTAAGAATCGAATAATTTTCTCCCCGACTTTAAGGACTATATCCTTTTCCATCGTCTTTTTAGGCCCTATAGCCCCTGGATCTTCTCCACCATGACCTGGGTCAATTACAACAATCTTGGTTCCCTTTGGGGTTGCCTCCCTCTGTTTCTGTCTATCCTCCTGCTCCTTTTTCTCCTGGGCAAGGTCAACCAGATCAATGACGAGACGATGGGGTTTATCAAGGTAGGGCTTCAAAGGAAATATATTTACTTGAAGAGGTTTTTTTTGATGAAGAATTATCTGGACTTTATCCTTTTCTATTTCCGTAATACTCAACCCTATCAGGAAAGGGTCATTGATATTTAACTTCCTTTTTGGGGTGCGGAGAGAAACCTCTTTAAGGATCAATTGATACTGAAGTGGTTTATCAAACTGGAGAGTTTCATATCGAATGGGTTCAGAAAGGTCCAGAACAATTCGGGTATGGTCCGGAGCAGACCAGAACCTTATATCGGTGATCCGAACAAGGGATGAGGGTTGGGATAGGTAAGGAGGAAAGGTGATCCCAACGAAAGAGATAAAAATAATTATGAGAAAGTTTCTCATCCTTTTGAGTTATCGATACCATACCAGAAGGAATCTGTCAAACCCAATTCATCCTGTTCTTTTGACCCGACAAGGTATTCCCCTCAAAAGTGTTGATCCAATGGCAGGATCATAGGGAGGGTTGTTGTCGGTCAGGATATTGAGGTTTGATTCCTTCCAACCGAACAGTTCAAGGTCATTCCTCTCAGGAAACCACCAACCAAAACTAACAATGACTACCCTTGGATCTATTTCACTATTTAGTTTTGCCTTCTGAGATATGGCTCCCATTTTTGTCTCAATGGAGACCCAATCCCCTTCATTAATCTTATGTTCCAATGCAGTTTCAGGGTGGATAATGACAACAGGATCAGGAGATTTTTTCCTGAGAGAAGAAATGTTTCGAAAAGAGGAGTGGAAATAAAAAGGGTCTTTTGCAGAAGTGAGGATTAGAGGATATTCTTTCGTGCTATCCTGCAGGTTAAAATGAAATTCTTGCCATTCTTGATAAGTAGGAAGTGGGGCATAGACCCATTCTTTTAACTGCTGGGAATAGATTTCGAAATTCTTGGATGGGGTGTTAAACCCCTTAATCTCATAGGTTCGATATTCCCATCTTCCTTTTAAGATCCCTACTTTTTTGAAATCCTCATAGGTCAACCCTGAAGGTTTAAGGATTTCATCGAGGCATTCTCTAATGTCATTCCAGAAATATTCTTCAAGGCCCAACCTTTTTCCTAACTCGTTTAGAATTTTTGTATCTGGCCAGCATTCCCCTAATGGCTCAACGATCTTGGGTCTGGCGAGGATAAATCCATGGGGAAGACCAAAATGGCCAATATCATCGAATTCGAAGTGGGTAGCTGCAGGAAGAATAATATCGGCCAATTGGGCAGTGGGAGTAAAAAATATTTCAGAGACTACGAGAAAGTCGAGCCTTCTTAGGGCTTCAAAAGTCTCTTTGGCGTTGGCATAACTGAGCAAAGGATTGGCCCCCTGGATATACATGAACCTGATGGGGTAGGGTTTTCTTGTGAGAATGGCTTTAATAATCATTTGTGAAGGGACAAAGCCCATCATCGTTGCCAATCGAAACTCAGGGGTCAGGATCTTTTCTCTTTTGTCAGGAAACTTTTTGCTCTGAACCAATTCGCCTGGTCTCATTAGGGAAGGCCCTGCCCGGTAAACATTTCCACCAGGAACCTCCAAGTTTCCACTTATGGCCATCAGGATTAACAAAGCCCTTGCACATTGAACGCTATTGAAGTTGTGTTCCAGGGCATTCCCCCACTGGATGCAGGCAGGTTTGCTCTTAGCAAAGAGTCGAGCCGCCTCAACTATCTCCTTTTTTGAAATCCAGGTGATTTCAGATATCCTATCCAGTGAATAGGCCTTAAGATGCTCTGCCAATTCAGGGAAACCTATCGTCCATTTTTCGACAAAATCTTTATCAAAGAGGTTCTCATCCACCATTACCTTCAACATTCCCAATGCAAGGGCAAGGTCTGTCCCTGGATTGGGTCTTAACCAGAGATCTGCCTTTGATGCTACTGGACTCTTTCTCGGATCTATCACAATCAGTTTTGCTCCTCGGTCGATCGCCCTCTTTAAATTGATCCCTAAGATTCCCTCCTCATTGGTATGGAAGAGATTACTTCCCCAAACCAGGACCAGGGAAGGGGGGTGATCATAATCGGGAATGGGAAAGAATCCACAGGTAAGATTTGATGCAGTCTCCCTGGGCATGTGACAGATATTCCCAGGTGTAGTAATATTAGGAACGTTGAGGAGATTTGCCAGTCGAATCATTAAATAGAGTTCCAATCCCTTAGGTGTCCCCTGTGCAAAGGAGATTGCTCTTTGACCCTCACGATCGATCGTCTCTTTAATCCTCCCGACTATCAAATCCAATGCCTCATCCCAGGTGATACGTTTCCATTTCCCTTCACCTCTCTCCCCTGTTCTTACCATTGGATATTTAAGCCTATCTGGATGGTTTATCCTTTCGGCCTGGGCAATTCCCTTTTGACAAAGACTTCCTCTATTTAAGGGGGATTCTGGGTCTCCTTCAATCCTTATAATCTTTCCATTTTCTACATGAACTAAAATTCCACAGCCTCCATGGTCCATTCGGGCACAAAAGGTCTTTACGATCATTTCAACCTCCTAAAAAGGTTCAATACTTCCTTAACATCACAATAGTTTTTTTACAAGTTACACCAATTACAAAATATTTTAGGCCCCAAAAGGGGGTATTTACGAAATCTTAATAATGAATGACCCCAAATTCCTTGTTCCCCTGCAATTCAAATGTTTAATTACTTATGCCCGAGGCCAAAGTTATTGACGATCGTCTAAGGAGATGGCATACGGACTCATTACAGCGGTTTTTGTTTTAGAAACTGAAAAGGGGTATGCTCTCTATCAGGGGCTTAATGGTGTAGAAGGGTTCACCCTATATACTATTCAAATCTCTTCCCTTCCATAAGCAAAGCAGTAACCGTCCCTCTCCCGTCTTTTCGAAGGGCAACCTCCATGATGACTTTTCTTGCCTCCC
>JBBIRM010000031.1:0-4363 GCA_037441765.1 Deltaproteobacteria bacterium
CGAAGGCTTTTCCACCCCACCTCCCCAGTCTATAAAACTCGTTTTAAATACTTTTCCAGAGATCTCTTCATAAGATGAAAGATCTATCCTACTTCAGGATTTTTATAATCGCCAATAATGATCGATTTCAGTGTCTGTGATGTGGATGGGGACGGTAGTAGTAATAATAACCAAAACCGAATCTCCACCTCCAATAGGGATATGGCCACCAGGGATCATAGTAATAAGGATATGGATAGTAATAATACTCTGGCCAGAGATAAATCTGTTTGCTTGAAATAAGCGGATAGCGATAGTCCATTTCACCAATGGCCTTAGTCTTTTCCCCCAAGATTTCTCCTGCAACCGTGATCTTCCTTCCTTTGCGGAAAAGGTAAGGGTCTAAATACTGATCAGAAAGAATTAAGAACCTCCCTTCAGAAATAGCAGTTTCTTTCGGTTCTCCCCTCCAGCCAAGACTCCTTTGGAATACTTCGACCTGGGTGGTCCCCTCTTTTAGATTTAGGGTTTCAATGATTTCGCCTCCCCATACCACCATTTTGCCTTTAAAGGCCTCTGGGTTATTACGGACTTGACTAAGGGTGAGAGAGGGGTCTGATTTAGCCCTTAAATCTTTTGAAATCACGTGGGCACACCCCGAAAGAGAGAATATAGAGAGAAGAAGGATTAAATTACGAATCGAAGTTTTCATTTACAACCTTCTCTTTTTTCAAATTCTAAGCCAATCCAAAAAAAGATTCAATATTGTAGAAACAAAAAAGGCCCATTTGGAAAAATGGGCCTTTCCAATTGACCAAGTGTAAGGGGGATCATAAATTGATGTTTGAATATTTTTTCCAGGGCCTGGCAACCTGTTTATTTTGCAAAAGATCAAGGGCGGCACAAATATATTTCCTCGTATCACGTGGCATAATCACATCGTCCGTATACCCTCTCTCCGCAGGCTGATAGGCATGCTCATACTTGATTCGGTACTCATCAATTAGCGTCTTTGCTGTCTCTTTGGGATTTGGGGAAGACTTAATCTCTTTGGCAAAGATGACACTTGCTGCGGTTTCTGCGCCCACAATATTTACCTTGGCTGTCGGCCAAGAGAAGACCAGGTCTGCTCCAATGCTTTTGTCGAGCATGGCATAGTGAGCCCCTGCATAGGACTTTCCAATAATGATTGAAATCAATGGCACAGTTGCCTCTGCCCAGGCAAAAAGTGTTTTTGCGCCATGACGTAAAATTCCCTTCCATTCATGGGGAGAACCAATCCAGAAAGCAGGGCAGTCTACGAAAGTGACCAAAGGGATATTGAAGAGATCGCAGAAACGAACAAATCTTGCCAGTTTATCCGAGGCGTCACAATCGAGCCCCCCCATCAATACTTTTGGTTGGTTAGCCACAATCCCTACAGCCATCCCGTTAAAACGGGCAAAGCCAACAATAAGATTACGGGCGAAATATTTGTGGATTTCGAAGAAAGAACCCTTATCAACAACCATATCAATCAACGGGTACATATCGTAAGGAACCCTGAGGTCTGGATCGGGAAGGAAGTCATCGAGTTCTGGGATGATACGGTTTGGATCATCGTTGCTCTCAATCCTTGGCGGCTTTTCTCTATTATTGGATGGAAGATAGGAGAGAAGTCTCTTGCAGAGTTCAATACACTCTTTGTCATCTTCCCCCACGATGTGGGTTCCACCTGATTTCACAGCATGAGCCTCCCACCCTGCAAGTTTTTCAAGAGTGATATTCTCACCGGTCTGAGTTTTGACAAAGGCGGGTCCTGCAATTCCCATAAATCCAGTTGTTTTGCTCTGAATGAGGAAATCGTTCATGATAGGGTGATAGGCTTGTCCACCCAAACATGGACCCAAAAGCAAGGCAATCTGTGGTATAATACCTGAGGCAAGTATCTGAGCCCTAAAGAGCCAACCGTAGGCCTCTAAACAATCCATTCCTTCCTGAAGACGTGCCCCACCAGAGTCGTTAATTCCAATGAAAGGCCATCCTTTCTCCTTAGCAAAATCAATAGCCCATACAAACTTTTTCCCATGATATTCTCCAAAAGACCCAGCCATAGAAGTGAAGTCCTCAGAGGCCACAACCACCCATCTCCCATTTATTTTCCCGTATCCCGTGACCACCCCTTCAGCAGGGACAAGTTTTCCAGCCATTCCAAATTCAGTTTGCCTATGCGTAACAAAGGTACCTACCTCTGTAAAGGTTCCAGGGTCAAGAAGCATATCAATTCTTTCTCTCGCGTTTGTCTGCCCCTTCTCCCTTCGTTTGGCCAATTCTTTCTCTCCGCCCATTGCGAGGACAGCATTGCGTCGTCTCATATACTCCTCATAAATTTTATCAAACTTTCCCATTATGGTCCTCCTTTCTAAGGTTCAACTTATATTAATAATTTATTAATTTTTTCACAATATATTTAGCAGATAAAAAATAATATAGCAAGTAAAATTTTCTTGTTTATTTTCTTCTTTATTTCTGATAAGTTATAAAAATGAGACTTCAGGGATTGCCTTCAAGTCCACCAACCCAATGTGTATGGTCGTGGAGAGGTCTTAACTGATGCTTAAGAAATAGGATCACGTATACTCAATAAAAGAGTTAAGAGGATAGATAAGGGTTTACAAAAAATTGAAAAAGACGGATAATAAATACAAAAAAATCTCACTTTATTAAGTTATGGAGACTCCTGGGCGATATCTTAAGAATGAGAGGGAGCATCAAGGGTTATCCCTTAAGTCTGTTTCAAAATTTACCCGGATCAGAGAATATCATCTTAAGGCAATTGAGGAGGATCGATATGACCTTCTCCCTTCTTCTGTTTATATAAAAGGATTTCTTACCCTTTATGCGAAGTATCTTGGTTTGGATCCGAAAGAGGTACTGTTTCGTTATCAGAACTACATTAAAGAAATTAGCCCTCCTAAACCGATTGAGGTATCACGAAAAGAATCACCTATCAAAAAGAAGCTTAGTCCCTGGCTCTTCTATTTATTTATAGGTGTTCTCTCACTTTTTATCGTGTTAAATCTATTTATCACTCCCCAAGAATTCCTGAATTGGTTCTCACCCCTTTTCCCTGACCAGCAGGAGAAGAATTTTCATCAAAGAAAAAAAGAAAGGATTGAGGAGAAGGTTAAGTTTAAGGAGATTAAGGACATAAAGGCTAAACAGGTTGAGGAGGAGAAGAAGGTCAGTATCGAAGAGAAAAAGGAGGTCGAGGTTAAAAAGGTAGAGGTTAAGGAGATGGAGAGACCAGTTGCCCTGGAGAAAGAAGTCAGAAAGGTTGAAAAGAAAGGGATGGCTCAAAAGGAGCCACTTTTATTCGAGGTGATTGGAGCTGAGATTGGCTCGGAGATTGGGAGGGAAGGGGGGCGTCTGGTATTGAAGGGAAAGGGTTCTGAATTTATATGTGATAATCAGAGACTCTATTTCCTTACAAAGATTAAGGCCCTCGAAGAGGGAAAGGTAATGCATGTATGGATCTGGGAGGGCAAAGAGTTTTTTAAGATGGAGTTGGAAGTAAGACCACCTACCTGGACCACTTATACATATGTTACCCTTCGTTCCCCTTATACAGGGGATTGGAGGGCGGAAGTCAGGGCCGGGGAAAAGATTCTCTCATCCCTTGGTTTTAAAGTGAGGGAGTCAACAGGTCAGTCTTATTCAGGAGAACAGTAATAGTATTTAAAACGAGTTTTATAGACTGGGGAGGTGGGGTGGAAAAGCCTTCGAGCGGATACCTTTAAAAGCTCGGCACTACTAATTAATTCCCTGAAAATGTCTGTTTTTCTCTTAAATGATTGTAGGCAAATTTACTTCTTGGTGCCCGCATTCGAAGGGTTTGGAACCCTACCTCCCCAGTCTTTGAAGGACTTTTTCAGAACTCTCGTAATTTCTATTTGACAAACCAATTTTCGTATTTAAGAATTTTCTTAATTCCACTCTTATTCATTCAACGATGAGTGAAGCCTTAAAAGATTTTTATTCTATTACAAAGGGAAACCAGGTGAAGGGCAAATTATCCTCGGATTCCTCTTTGACAAGGAGGGATTTTATCCGCTATTCGGGGTTAAGCCTTGGCATCCTATCTTTTTGCTATCTATCTGGTTTTCCAAAAACCTCCAATGCCCAATTAGCAAAGAAAGGGTTAATAAAAACAAAACTCTCTCCCTTCTATACCCCTCTTCAGGGAGGAGAGATTCAATGCGATCTTTGCCCGAGGCGATGTCGTGTCTCAAAGGGTAAGAGGGGATATTGCAGAGTTCGTGAGAATCGGGATGGGAAGTATTACAGCCTTGTCTATGGGAATCCCTGTGCAGTTCATTTAGATCCTATCGAGAAGAAGCCTTTT
>JBBIRM010000031.1:4391-22138 GCA_037441765.1 Deltaproteobacteria bacterium
GAGGATGCAATTTCCAGTGTTAATTTTGTCAGTACTGGGAGATCTCTCAGGCTGAGCCCGAGGATGTATATAGTTATGAAATCCCACCCGAGATGATTGTGAAAAAGTCTAAAGAGACAGGGGCGCACTCTATTGCCTATACCTACGTCGAGCCCACTGTATTTTATGAATATATGATGGACATCGGTCTCCTTGCAAAAAAGGCTGGTATTCTCAATGTCTGTCATTCCAATGGTTACATCAACCCAGAGCCTCTAAAGGACCTGTGTAAAATGATGGACGCAGCAAATATTGACCTAAAGGGATTTAGAGAGCCATTTTATCGAGATCTATGTAGTGGTGAGTTAGCTCCTGTCCTTGAGACCTTGAAGACCTTAAAGAGAGAGAAGATTCACTTAGAGATCACAAACCTAATTATTCCTACAAAGAATGACGATATGTCCGAGATAAAGGAGATGTGTCTCTGGATCAAAAGAGAGTTAGGGCCGGACACACCAATCCATTTCTCACGTTTCTATCGCCTCTATAAATTGCGTAGTCTTCCCCCAACACCGGTTTCGACACTGGAGAAGGCGAGGGCAGTTGCTCAGTCTGCAGGGCTTGAATATGTCTATATAGGAAATGTTCCAGGCCATGAAGGCGAGAATACCTTCTGTCCAAAGTGCAAGAAGATGATCATCAGGAGAATTGGCTATATGATAGGTGATGTGCACATGAAGGGTGGAAAGTGCGGATACTGTGGGAAGCCTATCCCTGGGATTTGGGCCTGATCTAACCAGAGGGTCGAAGCCTATAGAGGTTTCTAATTGACACAGATTGGGGATCGAGGTTTGTTAGGCCTGATTTTTCAGCCCACTCCATTGCCTCTAAGAATTCCTTAACCGTAATCCCTCGGGCAATCTCAGGATACTCATAGGCTTTGTATTCCACTCGGTATTGGGCCATAATATTAACATAGGTAGATTTCGGGAGATTCTCGGCCACCCACCTTGTAAATTTCTCTGTTCCCGCAACCCGATTGGGCATGACCAGGTGTCTAATCATTAAACCACGAAGTGCGATCCCTCGCCCATCGATCTTCAACTCACCAACCTGACGATTCATTTCTATGATCGCCTTCTTTGTCACTTCTGGATAGTCTGGGGCTAAGGAGTATTTTGCTGATTTATCTGAATCCATATATTTCATATCAGGGAGATAGATATCAACGATCCCCTCCAATAGGTTTACCATCTCAAGACGTTCATAACCACTGGTATTGTAGACCAAAGGGATTCGAAGCCCTTTATAATAGGCCATCCTTACCGCATTGAGGATGTTGGGCATGACATGAGTTGGAGTAACCAGATTGATGTTATGACATCCGATCTTCTGGAGATATAGCATCATCTCTGCCAGCTCTTCATCTGAGATTTCCTTCCCCCTTCCTTCATGGGAGATAGGCCAGTTCTGGCAGAAGACACATCGGAGATTGCAATTGGAGAAGAAGATGGTTCCAGAGCCATGGGAGCCCACAAGTGAGATCTCCTCGCCGAAATGGGGATGGGCGCTGAAGACCACGAGTTTTGAAGGGGCCCTGCAGAACCCCCTTTCCCCTTTAAGCCTGTTGACCTTACACATCCTGGGACAGAGTTGACAATTCTCAAAGATGGCATAGGCCTGTTTAATCCTCTGAGCCAATTTTCCTTCTTTTTCTAATTTTTCGTAGGCAGGGCTCCAGGGTTCTGATTTAGGTTTTACAAAAAGTGTGGGGGAAGAGAGAAGCAAAGAACCACCCAACAAGAGAGAGGTTTTGATAAAATCTCTACGATTAAAATTCATAGAAGACCCACCTCTCATTCCACACACTCAATCTTTGCACCGAGAGATTTCATCAATTCATAAAAATTGGGGAAGGATACTTTGCAATACTCCGCATCAGATATTTCTGTCTCACCTTCAGCCATTAGCCCGGCAATGGCTGTAGCCATGACGATTCGATGGTCGTGACGGCCATCAATCTTTGCCCCCTTGAGATTAGCGGGGTATATGGTTAGAGTGTCGGATGTTTCTTCAAACCTTCCTCCCATCTTACTCAGTTCTTCACGAATGGAACGTGTGCGATCGGTCTCCTTAAGACGGCTGGCACCAATGTTATAAAGCACAGTCTTCCCCTTAGCCTTACAGCCAAGCACTGCAAGAATTGGCACCGCATCTGGGGTTCCAGAGCAATCAATTCCAATACCCTGTAACTCTTTTCCACCCTCAACAGTCACAGTGCGTCCACCCTCCTCGAAACTCACCTTGGCTCCCATCTCTTTGAGGATGTAAGGATATCTTCGCTCACCTGCAAAGTCATCAGGATCCATTCCTACAAAGGTCACTTTGGAATCTGTGATAGCAGCACCGATCATGGGATAGCCTGAACTACCCCAATCCGCAGGGATATGGGATTTGAAGGCCTTATATGTTTGGTTACCAGGGACATGAAACTCTTCATAATTTTTATGACTGCATGTGGCACCAGCCATCTTCATCCATGCCATGGTCATATCTATGTAGGGTCGTTCCATGAGATTGTCTTCAAAAACGGTGACCCCTTCCCGGGTTAATGCCCCAGCGATAAGCAGTGGGGTAAGCCACTGGGAATTAATACCTGGTAACTTAGTATGTCCTCCTTTAAGCGGTCCCTTGATTACCAGAGGTGCTACTCCAGCGTTACGAGTGGAGAAGACTTTGGCACCTAAGTCGTTCAGGGCATCGATGAGGGGCTGGGCAGGACGTCTGCAGATTTGGTAGTCGCCAGTGATAACAGAGTAGCCATCGACGAGTGAGGCAACAGCAGTAAGAATATAGTAACCCGTGCCAGAGTTTCCAGCATCAAGTACACAATCCGGGACTTTTGGCTGGTTCGCTACCCCCTCAAAGATCCATTCTTTGGGATTAGAAGTATCGATTTTGGCACCCAAGGCCTTCATCATCCCAACAATGGAGTAACTGTCCACCCCGGGTAATGGGTTAGTTACATGAGATACACCCTCAGCCAGACCTCCGAGGACAATGGCACGGGCAGTCGCAGACTTATTACCAGGGATTTGAACGGTCCCCTGCAAATTCGATCGCTTCACAATGAATTTCATGTCCTTGTTCTCCAATGAAAAGGACTAATTTTTTGTAAGCGAGGTTACGCGGTGGACAATAGTCCAACTAGCTGACGGCAATCACTGCATTGCTCCAGATTCATAATGATTCCTATCAAATCTTTTGTTCGGGATCCCCCGAGAACAGGGGCAGACAGATTCTGAAACTTTTCCACCACATCCTGCCAAGAAACAGGGTTCATGGGGTCACCCTTCGGGAAATCGACACGGGCTTCAAATTCTTTTCCACTTGTTAGTCGGATTTTCATAATGGAAGTTCGATACCCCTTACCTTCCGGAGATTCAGGGTATAGGTCATCTAAAGACTCATCTAATTTTACCTCAACCTTTTTTGCCAACTCTTTTATAAGAGGATGATTAAGCATCTCGGGCGAAAAGTCTTCCAGTCTGATTGGGCGCTTCTTAATCAATACCGTTGCAACAACATAAGGAATGCTGAACCGCGCATCGATGGAAGTTGACGGAGTTTGGCCCCTGTTGAGCTGAAAGGGGATGGTGTCCGTAGTCACTTCAATCTTCTTAATGCTCTTTAGATCAAAATCATGTTTCTGTACTAAATTTAGGGCAGCATCCGCGGAGGAATGTGTAAATCGACAAGAAGCATGCGGTTTTATGCACGTAGTTCGAATAATCCACTCCTGCCCCAAACCTTCCAAAGCAGTATTGGATGGCTTTTGAGCGCCTAATGCTCGGTATAATCCCAATTCTCCTTCAAGAATACTCTCCGTTCCTGTGAATCCTTTCTTTGCAAGAAGACATGAAAAGACACCCGTCCTTGCTGCCCAACCGGTATAGAGGTCTTTTACGTCTCCCCCCACCCTACAAGGTTCGAAAGGAGCAACAGGGACTACACCGCAGATGCCAAAGGCATTCTTTAATTCTTTTTGGGACAATCCCATCAATTTTCCTGCCGTGGCAGCTGCCCCGAACGTTCCCCCAAACATTACAAGATGGATACCCTTTCGAAAGGCCTGGGGATAGAGCGGAATACCAACCCGATGAGCCTCATACCCAAGGGCTACCGATAGAAGAAGGTCTTTGCCTGAACTTCTAAGATACTCTCCAACGCCTAATGCTGTTGGGACAACCATGCACCCAGGATGTCCCCCGCCTAACTTATTCACATCTGAATATTCCAATGTATCAGCCTTTGAGGCATTAAGAAGGATACTTCCCAATAAAGATGCCTTTCTTGCACTACCGATAATGGTAGAGTTTCCCTTTCCCTCTTCGCTTTCAAGGATAAATTCTTCTAAAATTTTAATAGAAGTTTGATTTGCTCCTCCTAAGGCACAGCCGATTGTATCAAGAATGCTCTTTCGGCAAATCTCTACAATATCTTCTGGAAGATCTTCAAATTTTGTCTCTTCAATAAATTGGCCTAATTGGGAGGAGATGGATTCCATGCATCACTTACTCGAATGAAGGCTTGACTCTAATATCTTAGTCAATCCGTGAAGATCTTTCACCTCGTAATCCGGTTTCACACCTTCGAGCTTCTCTTGAGCTCGATTAAGCCAAACCGTCTTCATACCCAATGCGATACCTCCTTGAACATCCCATTGGGGTCTTGCGCAGTAAAGAACATCCTCTACCTCAAAGTGATTTTCTTTGAGTACCCAATAATAGGCACGGGGCGATGGTTTGCATGCTCTTATCTCATCCATTGTACCAACGAAATCGGGTCTAAACCCACCCATTTTGTTTACCATCATCTCCAAGTATCTTTTTTCTACGTTTGAAAAGATAAGGATCTTTGCCATTTCTTTCTGTCTACCCAACGCTGATATGGTATCCGGAAAAGGTTGAACTTGATCCCATAGGTCTATCATGAAATGAACGTCATCGGGATTACCAGGGATTCCAAGGTATCTGAAGGTGTAGATTAAAGATTCTCTAAGGGTCTCGGTGAAATCTTGATATTGGCCAAATGCAACCCTATGGTTCACCATGATAAGGAATTTGTGCCAAATCATTTTGAATTCTTCACCATCTATTTTACTCTCATAGTGTTTGACTATATTTTGGCTTGCTTCAATCCAAACCGTGCTCCAGTCAAACAAAGTATTTTTAGAATCATAAAAAATTGCTTTAGGCCATTTACCCTTCTTCTGTTTCATACCCATCTTTTATCTCCTTTCTCCCATTGATTCGATTTTTTTATGCTCGTGCTCCTTTTTGCTTTTTAGGGGTTGCAAAGAAAGAGTGTATTTGGATAATCAGAAGGATTGCGACAGTCATAATGCAAATCAATGAAATTGGGCGGGTAAAAAAAATGCCAAAGCCTCCTCCTGATATGCTCAAAGATTGGCGAAAGCTAGACTCGAAAATGGGACTGAGCACATAGGCCATTGCCAAAGGGGCAGGCTCAAAGCCAAATTTTTTCATTAAAAAGCCGATGAAACCGAAGAGAACCATCAGGTAAATATCGAAAACAGAGTTGTTTAAGCTATATGCTCCGACAAGACAGAAGAATAGGATCAGTGGAAAAAGGATAACATAGGGTATTCTTAAAATCCTCACCCATAAACTTATCAGTGGAAGGTTGAGAGCCAACAGCATAGCATTTCCAAGATACATGCTCATCATCAGCCCCCAAAAGATATCGGGATGATTTCGAATCAACAAAGGTCCAGGATGAATACCCTGTATCAGGAGACCTCCGTAAAGAACAGCCATCACCACGTTCGGAGGTATGCCCAATGAAAGGAGAGGGATCAGACAGGATTGGGCCGCTGCATTATTTGCCGATTCAGGAGCCGCAACTCCTTCTATAATACCAGTACCAAATTTTTCAGGATGCTTCGATAATCTTTTTTCTAAGGCATAAGAGACAAAAGAACTAATAACTGCTCCGCCTCCGGGAAGGACTCCTAAGAAGAATCCGATAACAGTTCCCCTAAGGATCGACCATTTTGCCACTAACCAATCCTTTAACGATGAATATAATCCTTTGATTTCAGCCTTATATATCTCTCTTTTCATTGCTTGCTCGATATTGATGATCACTTCAGAGATGCCAAAGAGCCCCATAACTAAAGGGACAATTCCTACCCCATCCATTAGCTCACTGATTCCAAAGGTGAACCGGGGTTTCGCAACGAATGGGTCCAATCCCACTAACCCTATTAATAGCCCTAAAAGCGCCATCATGAGCGATTTGTACATGGAACCTTGGGTGAGAAAGGTGAGAATTACTAATCCAACGCAAACCAGACCAAAATATTCTGGTGGTCCAAACCTAAGTGCGGCTTTTGCAAGTGGATAAGCTAAGAACATCAGGCCAAGGATTGTAGCTGTCCCCGCGATAAAAGATCCAATGGCTGAAACCCCCAAAGCTAAACCCGCCATTCCTTTCCTTGCCATTTGATAACCATCTAAGCAGGTAACTACTGTAGATGCCTCTCCAGGAATGTTGGCCAATATGGAGGTTATGGACCCCCCATACTGGGCTCCGTAGTAAATGCCTGCAAGCATAATAATGGCGCTAACCGGCGAGATATGAAAAGTCACAGGCAGAAGAAGAGACATTGTTGCCACTGGACCAATTCCGGGAAGAACCCCAATCAATGTTCCAATAGAGACACCGATAAAACAATATAGGAGATTTATCGGTTGTATGGCGACTTGAAGTCCATAAATTATATAATGCAATAATTCCATCCTAATTTTTGATCAGATCCCCAAAAAGCCTCTGGGGAAGGGTAATCCCAGCAAGAGGATGAAGATCAGATAACCAAAGATTACAGTTACGAGGGATATGACAATGGTCGATCTCCACTTTTGCTGGCCTATGACCCCCACTAATAATAACATGAGGATAAAGGTAGAGATGGGGAAGCCAAGAAAGTTAAAAAAAATTCCATATCCCAATAGAATCCCCAAGACCGAAAGAACTTTTGCCCACTTGATCTCCTCAAAGATCCCCTCCGCGCTACTTCCCTTTGCTGTTCGAAATAGACTTCTAATGCACATGAAGATAGACATCAGAGCCAGTAGAGAGGCAATTCCAAAGGGGAGAAAACCAGGTCCTGGATTATGGGTGCTCTGAAGCCCGAGTCGGTAGGCTATCATAGAGGCACCGATGCCTATGGTCATTAAAAACAAACCTGAAAAGAAATCACCATTTTTCATATAATCATCTTTGTGACAAAGATAACCCTCTTCCAATGATCTACTTTTTTTCGGTCTTATACATACCTGCTTCTTTTATTAACTCCTCGTAAGTAATGCTGGTTTTTTTGAGATAGTCAAAAAGGGCGTTTCCGCTGAGGGGTTTCAAAATGAGTTCCTGATCCTCTACTACTCTCTTAAAAGCATCACTTTTCATTCCATCGTTGAAAGCCTTTTCCAGGACTTTCTTTACAGGGTCAGGAATTCCTTTAGGTGCAAGAATGATGGCAAGCAAAGGTGCTTCGAAGTCATAATGCATATCTTCGAATGTCGTTTGAGGACCGTGACCAGCAGCGTAGTTCACCTTTTCATCGGAGAGGATGATCCTTATGGTATTCGCAGCCACGTGGCTCCTGTATGGAGCAGCCGTCCCACCTCCCATCATTGTGTGACCACCTAATAAGGCATTAATGGTTGGAATCTCACAAGGAAATGGGACACTTTTAAAAGTGAATCCCTCCTTTTTGGATATCCGGACCATGCCAAAATAGAAAGAGGAAGCTACACAATGGCCGAAAATAAGCTGACCTGGATTCTTCTTCGCCCAGTCGACCAACTCTTCCCACTTTTTGAAGGGGCTGTCTGACCTGACTGTCCACACATTCTTCCATTTTCCAATCATCATAAAGAGATCCAAGTCTTTAAAGGGATCGTATTCTAAGTGGCTAATATGGGGTGCCCTTGTAATAGGGGTATCCGTTGTAAGAAGCAAGGTATAACCGTCTGCTTTTTCTTTGGTGAGAAGTGAAGTAGCTACTGCTCCACCGCCACCCGGTTTACTTATAACCACAATCTTTTGGCCGAGGGTCTTTTCAGATCCTTCTGCTAAAGCACGGGCAAGCACATCCGCCGCCCCTCCCGCAGGGAACCCAACCCAGAGGGTAATTGGCCGTGTTGGGAAGCTCACTTGGGCAAATAAAGTGTAATGGAGTGATATATAACTACAAAGGGCAACAAGTAAAATAAGGAACAAGTGTTTTAAAAAAATCTTTTTCATTTTTTATTTCCTCCTCGTATAATATATTTGTTCATAAGTGGATTATGAACCAAACCAAGGTCCTTTGAAATTTTTATTGCCGTTTGAACAAGTAGAGGGGCATATTTCTCAATTAGTTTTTTTCGACTAACTAATGGACTGAAAACAGGTATATTGATTCCAGCAACAACCTCGCCATTGGCATTAAAGATTGGTGCGCCAATTGCCCTTAATCCTTTGAACAGTTCTTCATCATTAACTGCATATCCATTTTTTCGCACTTGAATAAGGAGTTTTTTTAGGTCCTTTCCATTTGGCCCAATATGTTTGATTGCTTCAGGATCTCCTAACAATTCATTCAAAACTAAATCAAATTTTTCCTGATTCAGAAAGGCTAATATTGCCCTCCCTATAGAGGATAGGTAAAGATTTAGACGGCTTCCTATATGAAAATCTGTATTAATGACTTGCCTTCTACTTATCCGCTCGATATAAACCACCTCCTTACCATCAAGGATTCCTAAATTCACAGTTTGGTCTGATGATTTCGAAAGTTCTTCTAGGTGAGGAAGTGCAACTTTCCTTAATTCCATATTTGATATAACAATTAGGCCCAATGACAAAATTTTTGGGCTAAGAGAATATTGTTTTTGGTATGAGTTGAAAGAGACATAATTTAAAGAGATGAGGGTATGAAGTAGCCTTAGAACGGTACTTTTATGTAAACAAGTTTTTTGTGCAATTTCTTGAAGCCTTAAGGTAGGACGGTCGGGTGTAAATGATTCAAGGATAGCTAACCCTCTTTGAAGCGAATTAACATTACGGTGTACCATAGTTTCACTATGCGAAACTTAATTTTATTTTTTATTTATCATTTTTTAAAAATGAAAGTCAATAAAAATTTTTAATGGGTTGTAATGCCTCACTGAAGCGTAGGAAGGTATTTGATGGGTTGGAAAATGTCTTAGGACCGAGAAGGATGTTTCCTAAAATCTCAGAATGCTGATGGATTTATTTTATCTATCAAGAACTCTATTTCACTGGAGATAGATTATCGTTGACCAATTTAGAAATTTACGGTAACAATAAATTGATGTATGAAAAAAAAGATTAAAAGGGGGTGGTAGAAATGGAGGGAATTAAAAAAGGTTTTTTATTTTTGGTCAGTGGAATGATCCTGTTACTAAGTCAAAATCTTGGGTTTGGAGGTGATAAGATGGAAATTACATCTTCTGCATTCAAAGATGGGGAAAAGATACCCATTCAGTATGTGATGCCAGGAGCAGGAGGAAAGAATGTTTCAATCCCTTTATCCTGGAAGAACATCCCGGCAGGAACGAAATCTTTTTGCCTTTCGATTATTGACCCACATCCAGTCGCTCAGAATTGGGTCCATTGGCTGGTCATTAACATTCCTGCGCAGGTAAATTCCCTTGAGGAAGGGGCCTCTAAAAAGAAAATGCCAAAGGGATGCCTTGAACTCAAAAACTCCTGGGGCGATATTGGCTATGGGGGTCCGCAACCTCCGAAAGGAACAGGTGACCATCCTTATGTCATCACCCTCTATGCTCTCAATGTAGAAAGACTTGACCTTGGAGTAAACACTTCTCTCTCCGCCTTTAAAAAGGCGATCGAGGGGAAGGTCATCGGTCAGGCATCGATCACAGGGAAATATGGACGGTAGGGCCAATAAAAAAGGGACTGCCGTAAAAAGGACTGTCCCCTTTATGGGCCCTGCTTGCCCATTATGAAAAATTATGTGGAATATGTTAAAGAAATTATTAAAACAAAAGGGGTTTGGTATGCCAAACAATTTGAAACGAACACCGCTCTATTTGTGGCATAAAGAGCATGGCGCACAGATGATTGAGTTTGCTGGATGGGAGATGCCTGTATCCTACTCAAAAGGCATTCTTGAAGAGCACCTTGCAACAAGGAAGTATGGGGGGCTTTTCGACATCTCCCATATGGGGCGTTTTTTGATTCGTGGGAAGGATGCGGTTCCATTCATGCAGTATGTCCTAACCAATAATGCGATGGCCCTTGACCCTGGCGTGGCTCAATATACAGTGATCCAGAACGAGAGGGGAGGGGCGATCGACGATGCCTATCTTTACAGGTTGGAGGAAGTGGATCCCTCACTTGATACTCCCTATTTGCTTGTAGTAAACGCAGACAACAGGAAGAAGGATTGGGATTGGCTGATGGAGCATAAGAAGCGTTTCAAGGGGCTCGTCATTGAAGATAAGACAGATGAAATCGGTATGATCGCCTTTCAGGGTCCACAGGCAAAGAAGGTTCTGGAGAGGATTCTCCTGGAAGACCATTCAAAATTACCTGATCCATGGAGGAATCGTTTGAGGGTTTGCGAGTTGGAAGGGGAACACGTCTTTGTTACGATTTCAAGGACAGGATATACCGGGGAGCCCATCTGTTTCGAATTATTTTTACCAAGCGATAAACTGCGGTTGATATGGGAAAAAATCCTAACCGTAGGTGAACCTGAGGGCATCCTCCCTGTTGGGTTAGGAGCGAGAGATACATTGAGATTGGAAGCAGGTCTTCCCCTTTATGGTCATGAATTAGGGCTCGATGCGGAAGGGAAGGAGATCCCAATCTTTGCAGTTCCTTCGGCCGCCCGATTAGCCATTAGTTTCTCCCCATTAAAAGGGGAGTTCATAGGAAGGGAGATCTTGCGAAGACAATTTGAGGAGGTCACGGCGAAAGAGAGTGGAAAACCTCTTCCTCCTAAGGAGAGAGAATTGGTGCCTAAAAAGATCTTTCCCATCACCATAACTGGACAAGGGATCGCAAGGCAGGGTTACGAAGTTTTTTCAGATGGTAGACTGGTTGGCCATGTGACAAGTGGGACGATGGTTCCCTACTGGGTATTTACTGATCGCGGAATTCTTTCAGAGCCCACCGATGAGAGAGGGATGAGATCGATTGGGCTTGCATATATCGATTCAGATTTAAAGGAAGGCCAGAAGATAGAGATTCATCACCGTGGGAAGAAGTTTGAAGGGGTGATTGTGGAGAGGCATCTCTCCGTTGAGGCACCACCTTATGCCCATCCCATATTGATTAAAGAGCCAAAGAAAAGAAAGGTCCCTATAGGAAGTCTGAAAGAGTTGGCTCAGGGTCTGGTCAACCAGGTTGTTGAGAATACCCGCTGGAGACAGAAAGAGACATTCAACCTCATCCCCTCAGAGACAACCCCATCACTTCTTGTGAGGCTTCTAAGCATTTCAGATCCCTCTGGCCGTTATGCAGAACATCGTCTGATGAAGGCATTTAGGGAAAGCGAAGTCTTCTATTATCAGGGGACGAAGTTAATTGGAGAGGTGGAGGCCCTTCTATCAGAGGAACTCCGTGGCTTCCTCGGATGCTCAGAGATTGAGGCAAGGGTGATCAGTGGTCAGATGGCCAATACCGCTGTCTTCAGTGGTCTGGTTGACTACTTAAATCGGTTGGACCGGAAAAGTGAGCCTCGGAGAATCAGAAAAGTGATGAACCACCATATTGGAAGAGGGGGACATCTTAGCGCTCAATCCATGGGTGCATTAAAAGACTTTATTGCTAATGACCCACTCACCGAAAGGCCGGCTACGGTTCCCTTTCCAGTGGAGAAAGAGGATCCATATAGGATTGACCTCATAAAAACCCGAGAACTATTAGAGGAACATAAACCCGAGTTGGTCATTCTTGGAAAGAGTATGGTTATCTATAGGGAACCCGTCAGCGAGATATATGGAATAATTAAGGAGATGAATCCCAAACCCATTCTCCTTTATGATATGGCTCATGTTTTGGGATTGGTTGGACCTCATTTTCAAGAACCTTTTAAGGAGGGAGCAGATATTGTAACAGGTTCTACACATAAGACATTCTTTGGAACCCAGCGGGGAGTGATTGGTAGCAACATGTCAGAGGGGACGGAGTATGAAGAACTCTGGGAGGCAATTGTAAGACGAGTATTTCCAGGAAGTGTAAGCAATCACCATTTAGGGACACTGGTTGGACTTCTTCTGGCCACCTATGAGATGAATGCATTTAAAGAGGAGTATCAGAAGGCTGTGATTGCCAATGCAAAGGCATTTGCACGTTATTTAAAAGAGCAGGGATTGATGGTAGAAGGAGACCCGAAAAGGGGGTATACAGAAACCCATCAGGTGATTGTCAGGGTTGGCTACGGAAAGGGGCCGATGATGGCTGAAAGGTTGGAGGAGAATAACATTATTGTCAATTACCAGGGGGCACCGGATGACGAGGCATTTACCACCGCAAGTTGTCTCAGGATGGGAGTCCAGGAGATGACCCGTTTTGGAATGGAGGAGAAAGATTTTGGAAAGTTGGCAGAGTATATGAGCCAAATCATTCTCCATGATCGGGCCTTAGGGCGTGAGGTCTCCCAATTTAGAAAGAAATTTACAGAGATGAGATACTGCCTTTCCAGAGAAGAGGCCGAACCTTTGGTTGAAAGATTGTTAGAGGTATTGAGATGAAGGAGTAAAGGGGGTCTAAGGTTCAGGTGTAAAATGGATCTCCCTTAAACCCTAAATTACAAAATCCTTGAGTCCGTAAAGAAATCGAAAGGGGGGGATTAAATGTCTACTTTAATGAAAGTTATTTTTTCTTATTTGATGATTTTAGCATGCCTGATCATCCTTTCAGGTTGTACAAACCCACCAAGAGCCTTAGACCCTTCTATCTCCGGACCACAGGTAGTGGTCAATCCTGAAACCATTCGCCTCGGGGTTGTCAAGATGAGGGATACGAACATCGTGTTTGAGGGGGCTGGGTTCCAGGCTAAACCTGGGGATTCTGTATTGATTACCCTAATAGGGCCAAATGAGACCAAGGTGATTGCTGCTGAGGCACCGATTAAGCCTGATGGGACTTTTAAGGCAACCGTACTCCCACTCACAAAGATTATGGAGTTTTTGAGGGCGGATGTGACGTTTGATGATAAGTTTGAAAATGTGGTAGTGATCAGTCAACCCCCAATCCCTGAGGGTGTCTATACGGTGAAAGTGGAGAGTATGATTTCAAAACAGATGGCCGAGACAAAATTAACTGTGAAAGGGAAGACAGTTATAGATAGCCTTAAAGATTGGATAGGGAAACTAAAGGGAAGGATTCAATATAAATAATTTCGTCTTAGATGGGTCCAGGTGGTTTGCGACGTCGCTTTTCGGCTACTTTCAATCGGGCTAAAGAACGGCGAAGTGCTGCCTCAGCCGCAGCCGCCTCAACACTCAAAGGTGCTGCCTTCATTGTCTCTTGAGCGCGTCGCTTTGCCTCTTCAGCACGAGCGATGTTGATCTCATCTGCTCGTTCACAGGCATCGGCAAGGATGATGACCTTATCAGGTCGTACTTCAAGGAAACCACCACTAATGGCAAAATACTCTTCCTCCTTATCCTTTCTAATCAATAAATCCCCTGGTTGAAGCATGGTCATCAGAGGTGCGTGATGGGGGAGGATGCCGAGCTGTCCCTCAACACCCCAGGCTACCACTGCACTCACCTCATCTGAGTAAACCATCCTTTCAGCAGTGACAATCTCTAAACGAAATGTCGCCATAGATTCCCTTATTTAATCACAATACCTTAAACCAAAATATCTTCTTGACCTTAAACTTACTATTACCCTCTCATCTTTTTGGCTTTTTCTACCGCCTCATCAATTGTGCCAACCATATAGAAAGCCGCTTCAGGAAGATCGTCATGTTTTCCTTCTAAGATCTCCTTAAAGCCCCGCACCGTTTCCTTGATTGGGACATATTTACCTGGGGTTCCCGTAAAGTGTTCGGCCACATGAAAGGGCTGGGAACAGAATCTTTGAATCTTTCTTGCCCTTGCTACGGTCAACTTGTCTTCCTGACTTAACTCCTCGATTCCTAAGATAGCAATGATATCCTGTAATTCTTTATACCTCTGCAGGGTGGCCTGGACACCACGGGCCACTCGGTAATGTTCCTCACCGACAATCAGTGGATCAAGAATGCGGGAGGTTGAGGCAAGAGGATCTACTGCTGGGTAGATACCCAATTCAGCAATCGATCGTTCAAGGGCCACCACAGCATCAAGGTGCCCATAGGTTGCCACAATTCCAGGATCGCTGTAATCATCCGCAGGAACATAGATGGCCTGAAATGAAGTAATAGAGCCCTTCTTCGTGGTGGTAATCCTTTCCTCTAATTCTCCCACATCAGTTCCAAGGGTGGGCTGATACCCCACTGCAGAAGGCATGCGTCCCAAAAGTGCAGAGAGTTCCATATTAGCAAGAACGTAACGATATATATTATCAACGAAGAGGAGCACATCTTGTCCTTCGATATCCCGAAAATACTCGGCAATGGTTACCCCTGTTAGAGCAACTCGTGAACGGACTCCAGGGCTTTCATTCATCTGACCAAAGACCATGACCGTTTTGTCCATCACACCCGAGCGTTGCATTTCAAGCCAGAGATCATTTCCTTCACGGGATCTTTCACCAACCCCCGCAAACACTGAAAAGCCTCCATGTTCTGCAGCGATGTTGCGGATGAGTTCCATGATGATGACGGTTTTACCCACGCCAGCGCCTCCGTAGGCACCAATCTTTCCGCCCCTTGTAAAGGGAGTGATGAGGTCCATCACCTTGAGTCCTGTTTCGAGCATCTGGGGAACGGTCTCCTGTTCTGTCAGAGGTGGGGGTGGGCGATGGATGGGCCATCTCTCCTGAGCCTTAACTTCACCAAATCCATCAATCGGTTCTCCAAATACATTGAATAACCTTCCTAAGGTGGCACGCCCAACAGGTACGGTGATGGGAGTTCCCATATCGATTGCCTCCGCCCCCCTCCTCAATCCGTCAGTTGTCGTTAAGGCAATTCCTCGCACCCATTTGTTTCCAATATGCGATTGGGCCTCCACAATCACTTTACTTCCATCCATTGGGATCTCGATGCCATTATAGATGGCCGGCAATTGATCCTGGGGAAACTCCATATCTACAACTGTGCCTATGACCTGAACGACCTTGCCTTTTGCCATTTCCGAACTCCTTATCTTTTAATATTTTCTCAAGTTCAGTTTTACTGAAAGTTTCTGAGGATTCTCGGATTTAAGGTTTCAAGTGGAACCCTCGATCCTTGCCCATTTAATATAATTATAATGTTAAGGCTTCGGCCCCTCCACTGATGTCACAGATCTCTTTTGTGATCATCTCCTGTCTTGCTTTGTTGAGAGAAAGGGTTAGAGTTTTAATCAACTCCTCCGCATTATCACTTGCGTTACGCATTGCCACCATTCTGGCCGACTGCTCACTTGCAATCAATTCGAGCACCGCATGATAGACTTCCATCTCCACAAACCGTGGGAGCAATTCATTTAATACTGAAAAAGGATCAGGTTCAAAGATATATTCTGCCACCTGTCCAGGAGGTAAGGTAGCAGGTTCAATCGGAAGGAGGATTTCAAGGATGGGTTTCTGAACCATGGTTGAAACAAAACGGGGATAGGCGAGGTAGACAAGATCGACTTCCCCCTGGGTATAATCCTCCATTACCACCTTTGATATGGGTAAGGTGTCCATCATGGTTGCCCGATCGCTAATCCCAATAAATTCAGCCCTGACATTGAGCCTTGAGATGCGGGCAAATGCACGGGCTTTCCTGCCTACCGTGATTACATTCACAGGCGCACTCTGTTTTAAGATAAACTCACCCACGAGACGGTTTAAATTCGTATTGAGTCCTCCACACAGCCCCCGGTCTGTCCCCATGTGAACAATGGCAATCCTTTTTACCTCACGCCTCTGAAGCAGTGGAGGAATCCTTCCCCTGATACGGGGCTCTATGGCCAGATCTGCGATCACCTCACGGATCTTCTCAGCATAGGGTCGACCTTCGAGGGCACGCTGTTGAGTCCTCCTCATCTTTGCAGTTGCGACCATTTCCATGGCACGGCAGATCTTCACCGTTCCTTGAATGCTTCTTATTCGACGTCTCAAGGCCTGAATGCTCGGCATCTTTAGGACTCTTATAGGTTAGGGGTCTGTTTTTTAAATTCTATAATGGCCGCTTTTAGAAGCTCCTCTGTTTCGGGCTTTATCTCATACTCGGTATTGATTTTTTTCTCAACCTCAGGATGATTCGTTTCCATGAAACGGTGGAATTTCTCTTCCCAGGAGATCACCTTTTCCACCGGCACATCGTCAAGATAGCCATTGGTCACCGCATATAGAATGCTTGCCTGTTTTCCCAGAGACATGGGGGATTGGGTCGGTTGTTTTAGAACCTCTGTAATCCTTCGACCCCTCTCTAATTGATCACGGGTCGCCTTATCCAATTCCTCGCTTCCAAATTTTGCAAAGGCCTCCAGTTCCCGGAACTGAGCCAGTTCCAGACGTAGCCTTCCAGCCACCTGTCTCATTGCCTTGCGTTGTGCAGAACCTCCTACCCTCGAAACAGAAAGTCCAACATTGATGGCCGGTCTGATACCGGCATTGAAGAGGTCGGGCTCCAGATAGATCTGACCGTCTGTAATGGATATGACATTGGTTGGGATGTAGGCTGAGATATCTCCCAATTGGGTTTCGATGATAGGAAGCGCAGTCAAAGACCCTCCTCCGTATTTTGGGGAGAGTTTTGCCGCCCTCTCGAGGAGACGGCTGTGAAGGTAGAAGATATCTCCAGGATAGGCCTCCCTGCCCGGTGGGCGCCTTAGGAGAAGGGAGAGTTGTCTGTAAGCCCAGGCATGTTTATAAAGGTCATCGTAAAGGATTAAAGCATCTTTACCCTGCTCCATGAACTCTTCTCCCATGGCACACCCCGCATATGGTGCAATATACTGGAGCGGGGCAGGGTCAGAGGCATCTGCTTCTACAACGATCGTATATTCCATAGCCCCATACTTTTCGAGCATGGCAATGGCCTGGGCGACCTTTGAGGTCTTCTGACCGATCGCCACATAGATGCAGATCATATTCTGGCCTTTCTGAGCAATGATCGTATCCAGGACAATTGCCGATTTTCCAGTGAAGCGGTCGCCGATTATCAGTTCCCGCTGTCCCCGTCCAATGGGGATCATACTATCTATGGCTTTAATTCCAGTCATCACTGGAGTATCCACAGGACTTCTCTTCGTCACATCGGGTGCTACCCTTTCCACAGGACGTGTTTTTTCTGTTTTAATGGGACCCTTGCCATCTAAGGGACGGCCTAAAGGATCTACGACCCTTCCGATCAACGCCTCCCCAACTGGAACTTCAATTACCCTGCCTGTGGCCTTCACCTCATCCCCTTCTTTAATCTTGCTACAATCGCCAAGGATAACCGCCCCGACATTATCCTCCTCGAGGTTGAGGGCCAGACCAGTGATCTCATGAGGGAACTGGATAAGTTCATTGTATGCCACTTGACTCAAACCATGGATACGGGCGATCCCGTCTCCTACTTCAATGACTGTTCC
>JBBIRM010000032.1:0-18041 GCA_037441765.1 Deltaproteobacteria bacterium
TATAAGATTTTCTCCGACATCCCTACCCGATTCCCCGGATGAGTGAGGTGTTACGAAATCTCTTTAATTTCTCTTGACAAAGAGAAAAATTTTTTTATATTAGATTGTTTAATTTAGGAAAATGTTAGTCATCAAATCTGACGAGATTCCAGAAGAGGGATTAACCCTTGAGTGGGTTGAGGAGAGGCATTCCTTGTTAGCCTATATGGAGGGCTTTTCGCGGATTGATTTTGATTTTGAAAAACCGCTCCAATCCAAGGCAACGATTTTAAAGTCTGGAAAGTCGATCCTCATCAAAGGAAAAGTAGAGACCAGTCTCAGACTCCAATGCATTCGATGTTTAAGAGAGTTTTCTTATCCTCTCTCGTCAAATTTTGAACTTACACTTCATCCTTTAAAAGAATCTTTAATGAGCAAGGAGAAGGAACTGGAGGAAGAGGATTTAGAATCCGATTTTTTTCAAGAAGGGGAAATCCATCTATCCGAGATTGCGTGTGAACAGATTTTCTTAGAAATCCCTTATCAACCCCTCTGCCAGGAGGGCTGTAAGGGGCTTTGTCCGAGATGCGGAAGCGATCTCAACATCTCCCCCTGTTCCTGTGAGGTCGAGAGGATGGAAACAGGTTTTTCAGACCTTCAAAAATTGAAATTAAGGTAATTTAAAAAGAAAGGATAAATTTCTAATGGGAGTTCCAAAACGAAGGCATTCACCATCGAGAAGGGATAAACGCCGTTCTCATGATCGCTTGACTCCTCCTACCCTTTCCCAGTGTCCAAGGTGTCATGAACCTCTCTTGCCTCATCACGTGTGTCCAAATTGTGGAACATATAAAGGGAAGGAAATCATCAAAAAAGAAGAGGAGTGATGAAGATGAAGATAGCCCTTGATGCCATGGGAGGGGATTATGCTCCACAGACAACCGTGGAGGGCGCCTATCTCGCTGCAAAACTTCATGGTGCAAAGGTGATATTGGTCGGAGACGAAGACCAAATCAGCAAGGAACTATCAAAATACCCAACCTCAAAACTTCCTCTTTACATCCACCATGCCCCTCATGTGGTGGCGATGCATGACTCTCCCTCAGCAGTCTTGCGTCGGATGAAAGATACTTCTATCAAGGTCGCCATTGAACTTGCCAAGGAGGGGCAGGCCAGTGGAGTGGTCACTGCAGGCAATTCAGGGGCAGCCATGGCCCTGGCGATGTTCATATTTAAAAAATTGGAAGGAGTCGATCGCCCTGCAATTGCCACCATTCACCCAACCATCAAAGGCTCCACCGTTTTGATCGATTCAGGTGGAAACGTGGATTGTAAACCCTTCCATCTGGTCCAGTTTGCCCTGATGGGAGATGCCTATGCCAAATATATATTGAATAAAGATCAGCCGAGGATTGGGGTTTTGAGCAATGGCGAAGAAGAAGGAAAAGGGAATGAGTTGACACGTGAAGTACACGAAATCCTCTCCAAAACAGACTTAAACTATATTGGCTATGTGGAAGGGAATGACATTAACAGTGGCGAGGTGGACGTCATCGTCTGTGATGGTTTTGTTGGAAATGTCGTTCTCAAAATTAGCGAAGGTCTTTGGGAGACCATCAGTTCCATCCTCAAGTGGGAGGCCAAGGACAATATACGGGCAAAGGTCGCCTACTTTTTAATGAGTCGGGCCATGCGCCGGCTTTCGAAGAAGATGGATTACTCGGAATACGGAGGAGCCCCATTGCTCGGGATCAATGGCAACTTAGTGATCAGTCATGGCCACTCCAACGCCAAGGCGATTATGAATGCAATCCTGCTTGCCCAGAGCCTGGCCAGGAACAGACTCAATGATCGACTTTCCTTGGAGATAAAGGAGAAGCAAGAACTTTTAAGGATTGGACAGAAAAGGTCGGAAAAACTAAACACCATCAATTTTAGTCGGAGGGAGTAGATTGGATTATTTTCTAACAGATGAACAGAAGATGATTCAAGAGTTAGCCAGAAAAATTGCTGTTGAAAAAATCTTACCGGTCAGGGCGGAACTGGATGAGAAAGAAGAGTTTCCCTGGGAGATCATGAAGGTTTGCGCAGAGGCAGGGCTTTTTGGGGTTTCTATTGGGGAGGAATTTGGTGGGTTTGGTGGAGGGGTGCTGGAAAATTGTCTTGCAGTGGAAGAGTTGAGCAGGGCATGTTTGGGGATTGCCACCAGTTATGCAGGAAGCGGTTTAGGGGCACATCCCATTATGCTCTTTGGAAGTGAGGAACAGAAAAAGAGATACCTTCCAGATATTGCCAGTGGGAAAAAACTCGCAGCCTTTGGATTAACAGAGGCCAATGCAGGAAGTGATGCGGGAGCCATTCGGACCACTGCCATCCGAAAAGGAGAGGGATATGTCCTAAACGGAACAAAACAGTGGATCACCAATGGTGGAGAGGCTGAAATCTATACCATCATTGCGATGACCGACCGGAAAAAAGGTCCGAGAGGTGCAAGTGCATTCATTGTTGAGAAAGGAACTCCTGGTTTCAATTTCGGGAAGAAAGAGAAGAAGATGGGGATAAGGGCGTCCGCCACACGAGAGTTGATTTTTCAAGACTGTTTCGTTCCGAAAGAGAATCTCATTGCCAAAGAGGGAATGGGATTCATCATAACGATGAGGACTTTCGATCGAACACGACCTGGGGTGGGGGCCCAGGGAGTTGGATTGGCTCAGGGAGCGCTTGATGAGGCAGTACGCTATGCACGGGAGAGGGAACAGTTTGATAAGAAGATCATCTCCTTCCAGGCCATTCAACATCTCTTAGCCGATATGGCCACCCAGGTAGAGGCGGCCAGAGCACTTGTCTATTCAGTGGCTCGATATATTGATCATTCTAAGGACCCTAAGGAGATTTCAAAGGTTTCAGGAATGGCCAAGGTCTTTGCCAGTGATGTGGCGATGAAGGTAACCGTTGATGCGGTTCAGATCTTTGGGGGTTATGGTTATATGAGAGAATATCCTGTGGAAAAGATGATGCGCGATGCCAAGATCCTCCAGATCTATGAGGGAACCAATCAGATTCAGAGAAATGTCATTGGTCTTGAATTGAGCAAAGAATACGCAGGGAAAAAATAAGGATGTTTAGGTAAGGGCTATATGAAGAAGATTGCTTTCCTTTTCCCAGGTCAGGGCTCCCAATATGTAGGGATGGGAAAGGAACTTTTTGACAATTTTAAAGTGGCCAAAGAGGTTTTTGAAGAAGCGGATGAAGCCCTTCAATTTCCTATTTCCTCTATCTGTTTTTATGGACCCGAAGAGGAATTGAGGCTTACAGAGAATACCCAGCCCGCAATTCTTGCCACCAGTATTGCTGCCCTTAGAGTACTTGAAACTGAAATGGGGTTGGAGGCCTCATTTACAGCAGGTCATAGTCTTGGAGAGTATAGTGCCCTTGTAGCCTCTGGGGCCATTTCATTCTCAGAGGCGGTGAAGATTGTGAAACTCAGGGGAAGGTTTATGCAGGAGGCTGTCCCTGTGGGAGAAGGGGGGATGGCAGCCATCCTGGGGATGGAGACCGAAGAAGTAGAAAAACTTTGCGAGGAGGCCGCTTCCTCAGAGGTCCTTTCACCTGCTAACTTCAACTGCCCAGGGCAGATAGTTATTGCAGGTAACCTGAATGCGGTTAAGAGGGCCATTGAAATCGTTAAAAGGAAAGGGAAGAAGGCAATTCTGCTTCCTGTCAGTGCTCCTTTTCACTCACCCCTGATGAAGCCAGCAGGTGTTCGTCTTGAGAGGGAATTGGATCATATATCATTTGAAGAGATGAAGATTCCTGTAGTGACAAATGTTGAAGCAGAGATCAATACGTCTAAGGAAAGGGTAAAGCCCCTTTTAGTTGCTCAGGTGTCAAGTCCGGTTCGATGGGAAGAGTCGATGCGAAAAATGATTGAGGAGGGAATTGAACAGGCATTGGAGATTGGTCCTGGCAAAGTGCTCTCCGGCCTTATGAAACGGATCGATCCAAATATCGAAACAAGAAATATAGAAGATATCCGAACCTTGAAAGAGATCAGTTAGGATTACGATTACAATTTATAAAGGCAATAAGACTTATGTTACCATCATGTCATTACATGATTGAATCTTAATTTTTTAACAGTTTTAGGTTAAGGAGAAAAAAGTGGAACTGGAAGGGAAAGTTGCCTTGGTTACAGGAGGGGCTCAGGGAATCGGAAGGGCGATTGGACTTCTTCTTGCACAAAGAGGTGCAACAATTGTCATTTCCGATATCAACATTCAAAAGGCAGAGGAGACCGCTAAGGAGATTGAAACCCTGGGTCGAAAGGCCATGGCAGTTCAAGTGGATGTGGGCAATTATCAAGAAGTAGAAAATATGGTAGATGCGATTGTAGAAAGATTTTCAAGGATTGATATACTGGTCAATAATGCAGGGATCACTCGAGATAAATTGATTCTTAGAATGAGTGAAGAGGATTGGGATTCCGTCATTCGGATCAATCTGAAAGGGACATTCAACTGCACCAAGGCCGTTCTCAAATATATGTCCCGACAAAGAAGTGGAAAGATCGTCAACATTGCCTCTGTGGTGGGGATGATGGGCAATGCAGGCCAGGCCAATTATTCTGCCTCAAAGGCAGGAATCATTGGTTTTACCAAAACCATTGCCCGTGAGTTTGCTCAGAGAGGAATCAATGTCAATGCCATTGCCCCTGGATATATTCAGACGCCCATGACCGACGTCCTTCCTGAAAAGGTAAAGGAGGAGTTGAGACGGTTAATTCCCATGGAGCGATTGGGGCAACCAGAGGATGTTGCACAGGCAGTTCTCTTCCTCGTCTCTGAGGCCTCGAGCTATATCACAGGGCAGGTGTTGAATGTGAATGGTGGTATCTATATGTAGGTTTGAAAAAATGATGAAGGAGGTGATTTCATGGGAGATATCGAAAAGAGGGTGAGGGAGATCATTGTCGAACAGTTAGGCGTCAATGAAAGTGAGGTCACCCTTGAGGCGAAGTTCGTTGATGACTTAGGTGCGGACTCTCTTGACCTCGTCGAGTTGGTCATGGCCTTAGAGGAGGAGTACAACATGGAGATTTCTGACGAGGATGCCGAAAAGATCATCACCGTTGGAGATGCGATTGAATATATCAAGGCCCATATGGGAAAGTAACCCCCTGTATATCCCTGGCCTAAAATGATTAATCGCTTAAGTGCTATTTCAATAGTCAATTTTTCGGGAGGTTGGGAGAGTTGAGGGTTTGGGATTACGGGGTAGATAGATTGATTTAATCCGAACATAGAATGGAGGAGTTTTTTGCGAAGAAGGGTTGTTGTAACAGGAATGGGTTTGGTGATTCCAAATGGGATTGGTGTAAAAACCGCCTGGGCAAATATCTGTGAAGGAAGGTCAGGTATTGGACCTATCACCCGGTTCGACACTACAGGATTTGAAACGAAGATTGCAGGAGAAGTGAAAGGGTTCAACCCTGAGTTATATATAGAGAAGAAAGAGATCAAGAAGATGGATCTCTTTATTCAATACGCAATTGCTGCAACCAAAGAGGCTTTGGAGGATGCTAAGTTGACCATTACCCCTGAAAATGGGGAGAGGATAGGTGTGATCGTAGGGACAGGATTGGGTGGATTACCCAATATTGAGAAATGCCACCAGGTCCTCTTAGAAAGAGGTCCAAGTCGGATCACTCCATTTTTCATCCCAATGGTTATTGCCAATTTAGCCTCGGGTCAGATTGCCATCCGGTTTGGAGCAAAAGGACCAAATACCTGTGTTGTCACTGCCTGTGCCACAGGAGCCCATTGCATAGGAGATGCCTTCCGGGCAATTGTCTATGGTGATGCAGATGCCATAATCGCTGGAGGGACAGAGGCAAATATCACCCCTCTTACGGTTGGAGGGTTCAATGCGATGAAGGCCCTCTCCACAAGAAATGATGAACCCGAGAAGGCCTGCAGACCCTTTGAGAAAAACCGCGATGGGTTTGTGGTGGCGGAAGGGGCAGGGATCATTATCTTGGAAGAACTTGAGTTCGCCTTGGAAAGAGGTGCTAAGATTTATGCCGAATTGGTGGGTTATGGTTATACCGGAGATGCCTACCATATTACTGCCCCATCCCCTGATGGCGATGGAGCCATCCGTTGTATGAGGATGGCAATCAATGATGCAGGGTTGAGGCCTGAGGAGATTGATTATATCAATGCCCATGGGACTTCTACTCCACTCAACGACCTTACAGAGACATTAGCCATCAAAGCAGTCTTTGGGAGTCATGCGAAAAGAATACCTATCAGCGCCACCAAATCCATGACAGGGCATCTATTAGGTGCTGCGGGAAGCACAGAAGCCATCTTCACTATCCTTTCCATCTATGAAGGTATCCTCCCACCAACCATCAACTATGAAGAACCCGACCCTGAGTGTGACTTAGATTATGTCCCCAATGTTGCCAGAAGACAACCCATCCAAACTGCCATCTCAAATGCTTTTGGGTTTGGTGGAACCAATGCTACGTTAGTCTTTAAAAAATTTTCAGGATAGGAAAGTGATGAAGATTGGGTTGGCTTGTGATCACGGTGGATTCGAGCTTAAAGAGGAGATTAAGGCCTTTTTAATTTCGATCAATCAGGATCCAATCGACCTGGGAACCTTCAGTGAGGTGCCAGTAGATTATCCCGACTATGCCACCCTTGTTGCGGAGAAGGTTTCACAGGGGGAATTAGAAAAAGGAATCCTCATCTGTGGAACAGGGATTGGGATGAGCATTGTCGCCAATAAGTTTCGAGGGGTAAGGGCTGCCCTTGCCAATGATCTTTATTCCTCACGTTTCAGTAGCGAGCATCTCGATGCAAATATTTTAGTCCTCGGGGGCCGAATCGTTGGAAAGGCGTTGGCAAAAGAGATCGTCCGGCTCTGGCTCACAACCCCATTTGAAGGAGGAAGGCATAAAAGGCGATTGGAAAAGATTGAGGCGATCGAAAAAAAGAATTTCAAACTCTAAGTACAAAATTCCTGCCTCAGGCAGGCGAGATTAGAATTTATAATTCAAAGATTCTGACCATGGTTCTCCATTGAAAGCAAAAAAGAAGAGAATATCCCATCCCCAGAGACCTTCTTGGGAAGAGTATTTCATGGACATCACCCATCTTGTAGCCAAACGATCCACCTGTCTAAGAAGGCAGGTAGGTGCTGTCCTGGTTAAAGACAAAAAGATTTTAGCCACAGGTTATAACGGTGCGCCCTCCCGATTGGACCATTGTCTCGACATAGGATGTCTTCGCGAAAAGATGAACATCCCTTCAGGAGAACGTCACGAACTTTGCCGAGGCCTCCATGCTGAACAGAATGCGATAATTCAAGCCGCCTATCATGGGGTGCAGATCAAAGGAGCAACCCTTTATTGCACTAACCATCCCTGTATCATCTGTTCGAAGATGATCATCAATGCAGGAATTGAACGAATCGTCTACGAAGAGGGCTATGCAGATGCACTGGCAAGAGGGATGTTAAAAGAGTCGGGAATTAAAGTCGAAAAATTCAAGCGAAAAAAGCTAAAGGTTAAGGCTATAGAAGGTCTATGAAATGTCCATTCTGTAACCATCCCGAAAGCAAGGTCGTCGATTCCCGACTTGGAAAGGATAAGGAGACCATTCGTCGGAGGCGAGAGTGTCTCCAGTGTAAAAAAAGATTTACGACAAGTGAAAGGGCGGAGGACGCACTTCCAATGGTTGTGAAGAAGGATGGGAGGCGGGAGCCCTTCAATCGGATAAAAATTCTTAACGGTTTGAAAAAGGCTTGTGAGAAAAGACCGATCAGCATCAATCTCATCGAAAAGATTGTAAATCGCATTGAACACTATTTTCAGGAAAAGGGGGAGAGGGAGGTAAAAAGTACAGAGATCGGAGAAAAGGTGATGGAGGAACTCCATCGTCTTGATGGGGTGGCTTACGTCCGGTTTGCCTCTGTTTATCGTCAATTTAAAGATATCCAAGAATTTATGGATGAACTGAAGGAACTCCTTGGGAACAGAGAAGAGACCAAAAAGAAATAATTTTTTAAAATAAAGATTTAATTGCTCCGAGTAAAAAGATGAAGGAAGACGAAAAGTGGATGAAAAGAGCGCTTCGTCTTGCAGAGAGGGGGCGAGGAAGGACTTCTCCAAATCCCATGGTGGGGGCGGTTCTGGTAAAAATGGGAAGGGTGATCGGAGAGGGGTATCACCATAAGGCAGGAGAACCCCATGGAGAGATCCTTGCCCTTAAAGAAGCAGGAGAGGATGCAAGGGGAGCCACTCTCTATATTAATCTGGAACCCTGTACCCATTACGGAAAGACCCCACCCTGTGCGCCTTCAGTGATTAATGCAGGGATTAGAAGGGCTGTCATTGGAATGGAAGACCCAAATCCACTGGTCAGGGGGAAGGGGGTTGAGATTTTAAGGAATGCAGGTATTGAAGTGACCCTCGGAATCTTAGAAAATGAATGTCAAAAATTAAACGAGGCTTTTACAAAATATATTCAGACAAAGGAGCCTTTTGTTATTCTGAAGGTGGCCTCAACACTTGATGGAAAGATTGCTACAAGAAATGGACAATCAAAATGGATTTCTGGAGAGGTCTCGAGGCGATGGGTTCACCGTCTGAGAGATCAAGTAGATGGCGTTGTGGTTGGGGTCGGGACCATATTAAAAGATGACCCCTTACTGACTTCTCGAATTCGAGGAGGAAGAGACCCATATCGAATCATTTTAGATAGCAGATTGAGGATTCCTGAAGAGGCATTGGTGATAAAAGAGAATCCATCTAAAACCATTCTTGCAATCACAGAGTTGGCTTCCAATGAGAAATTGGCGAGATTGGAGGAAAAGGGGGTTCATATAATAAAGTTCGATCCAGAAGGAGGGAAGGTTCCCCTTAAACCCTTGCTTTCCAAATTAGGAGAGATGGGGATGATTTCCATCTTGGTGGAAGGTGGAAGCGAGGTCAACGGGTCATTCTTGAGTAAAGGCCTTATTGATAAAATCTTAATCTTCTTTTCACCAAAATTGATTGGAGATAGAGAAGCCCCTGGGATTTTTACTGGAAGGGAGATAAAAAACCTCAATGAGGCTACACTTCTATATGATATTAGTCTAAGAAGGACGGGAGAAGATCTTCTTTTGGAAGGATATATTCAGAAGAGGACGCAATAGGTGTTTACAGGAATCATTGAAGGCAAAGGTAAGGTTTTGGGCGTTGAATATAAAGAGGGAGGGAAAAGATTATCCATTGAATTACCCCCTGAATTGACAGAGATACAACTTGGTGATAGTATTAATATAAATGGGGCCTGTTTGACCATTGTTGAGAAGAGGGGGGGCTCTTTTGCTGTCGATCTTTCAGGGGAAACACTTGAGAGGACCAATCTCGGAGGGTTGAAGGAGGGAGATTGGGTAAATCTTGAAAGGGCCCTGAGACTCTCCGACCGTTTAGGAGGGCATATTGTTACAGGACATATTGATGGTTTTGGAGAGATTGTTGAGAAGATAAGGCAAAGGGAGTTTTACCTTATAAAGATAAGAATCCCGAGTTCTATCATGAAATATGTGGTTCCCAAAGGGTCAATCGCTGTGGATGGAATCAGTCTTACGGTAAATGAAATTGAAGGGGACCTCATTCATATTACCCTCATTCCCTATACGATAGAGAAAACGACATTAACTGATAAAAAGGTAGGCGACAGGGTAAATATTGAAACTGATATTTTGGGCAAATATGTGGAGAAGATGGTTGGCCACCTGGGAGAGGGAAAGGCATTGAATCTTAACTTTTTAAAGGAGCATGGATTTATAAAGGAAGAGTGAGGTGGGAGATATGGTCAGCACAATTGAAGAGGCCTTAGAGGATATCCGACAGGGGAAGATGGTCATTCTTGTTGATGATGAGGATCGTGAGAACGAGGGCGATCTCACCATGGCTGCAGAAAAGGTGACGCCAGAGGCCATCAATTTTATGGCTAAATATGGCAGGGGGCTCATCTGCCTAAGCCTTACAGAGGAGAGGATAAATGAGCTTCGCCTTCCCATGATGGTTTCTGAAAATACCTCCAGGTTTCAAACTGCCTTTACCATCTCCATCGACGCACGACATGGAGTGACCACTGGCATCTCCGCTGCCGATCGCGCTAAAACGATTTTAACAGCCATTGACGACAATACGAAACCTGAAGACCTTGTTGCCCCTGGCCATGTCTTTCCATTGAGGGGAAGAAAGGGAGGAGTTCTGGTAAGGACAGGGCAGACCGAGGGGTCGATTGATCTTGCCAGGTTGGCAGGGCTGAAACCTGCAGGGGTGATCTGTGAAATCATGAATGAAGATGGAACCATGGCACGTATGCCCGACCTTCAGGTCTTCTCCAAAAAGCATGGTTTAAAGATTGTAACCATTGCTGACCTTATCAAATATCGCCTGAGCAAGGAGATTCTGGTAAGAAGGGTAGCCACAGCAAAACTTCCAACCAAATATGGGGGTGTGTTTACTGCCATTGCCTATGAGAACGATATTGATCAATACCATCATATCGCCCTAGTCAAAGGGGAGATAAATCCTCAAGACAAGGTTCTGGTCAGGGTTCATTCGCAATGTCTCACCGGAGATGTTTTTGGCTCGAGACGATGCGACTGTGAGGAACAGCTCCATCAGGCAATGGCCATGGTTGAAAAGGAAGGCAAAGGGGTAATCGTCTATATGAGGCAGGAGGGAAGGGGAATTGGATTGGTCAATAAGTTGAAGGCCTATGCCTTACAAGATATGGGGAAGGATACTGTAGAAGCCAATGAAGAGTTGGGGTTTAAAGCGGATATGAGGGATTATGGAATCGGCGCTCAGATTCTTGTCGATTTAGGACTTCATAAGATTCGTCTGATGACGAATAATCCTCGGAAGATTATCGGGTTGGAAGGATATGGGATCGAAGTAGTGGAAAGGGTTCCCATTGAGACCAAACCTCATCAGGAGAATATCGAATACCTCAAGGTGAAGGCCAAAAAGATGGGACATCTCTTATCCATTAAATCAGGGGAATAGTAAAGTTTCGGAATTTGGATTGAAATCTTAATCATTCAACTCTTACTCATCAGGATTGGTTAAGGATTTAAAGAAAGGAGAGAGAGATGGCAAAAACCTTTGAAGGAAAGTTGCTGGCAAAAGGGTTGAAGTTTGCAATTGTCCTAAGCCGTTTTAATAATTTCATTGGAGAGCGTCTTTTGGAAGGTGCACTGGACGCCCTGAAACGAAGTGGGGCAGAGGAGGAGGATTACTCTGTTATTCGTGTACCAGGGGCTTTTGAAATTCCCCTCACTGTAAAGAAGATCATTAAGACAGGTCGGTATGATGCCATCATCTGTTTAGGTTCTGTGATTCGTGGGGCAACACCCCATTTCGCTTATATTGCAACAGAAGTTACAAAAGGAATTGCCTCTCTTACGCTCGAAAGTGAGATCCCGATCTCTTTTGGGGTATTGATTACCGATACCATTGAACAGGCCATTGAGAGAGCAGGGACGAAGATAGGAAATAAAGGTTTTGATGCAGCTATGACCGCCATTGAAATGGCAAACCTTCTCAGGGAAATTGAAAAGGGATAGGATAAAGGTTGAGCCAGAGAAGAAGGTCAAGGGGATTTGCCCTTCAGGTTCTTTACCAACTGGAGATTAATAAACAGGACGTTCAAGAAACACTCACCCAATTTCAGAAAACCTATTTGCCAAAAGGGGAGAGTGATGAGTTTTTAGAGCGTCTGGTCTATGGGGTTTTGGAGCATCGGAAGGAAATCGATCGTCTGATAAAACAGTATTCAAAGAATTGGAGATTGGATCGTATGTCCCTGATCGATCGCAACATCCTGAGATTAGCCATTTTTGAACTCATGCACTGTGAAGACATCCCTCCCAAAGTCACTCTGAACGAAGCCATCGAACTCGGGAAAAGATTTGGTTCTGAAGATTCTGGACGATTTGTCAATGGAATCTTAGATCGAATCCAGAACGAGGTGATCCGAAAACCTTTATAAAATTTATAGATTTAGATATTGTAAAAATTAATGCCTTTTTTATGGATGTTATCCTTTCTCAGGAAAAAGTAGATCTTCAGGAATGTGACATTCTGGTTACTGGGTTTTTCCGAGACGAAAGGCCTCTGAAAGGATCAGCCGGATGGGTTGATTGGAGGTTCAATGGTCTCCTCTCTCAACTCATCCTTGAAGAAAGATTGACTGGAGATTGGAATGAGAAAACCTTAATCCCCTCCCAGGGAAGGGTGATCCCACCCTTAGTTCTTCTGCTTGGTCTCGGGGAATTGAAGGACTATAGTTATATTCGTGTGAGAGAAATATTTCCTTCTCTCTTGGAGACGCTTCAGAAACTTAGGGTGAAAAGGATATGCCTCTCATTTCCCTATGGAGAGGCATATAAAATGGACTGTGGTAAACTCGCTGAAGTCCTCTTAGAAGGGATTGCGGATTCCCTGGACACTTCTGGGATTTCGATTGATGAGGAATGGCTTAAAGGAACAGAGGTCTTTTTTGGAGAGGGGGAAGGGTACTTCTGTGAGATTCTTTTAGGGGTTCAGACAGCCAAGATGATCTTAGAAGAACGATTTCCAATCAGAATCTTTACCCCTTCACAGAAAAATTCTAATGGCTAAAAAGTTTCTGCCTAAAATATTCAATCGTCGTTATTAACCCTTCCCGAAAGCTCACTTTAGGTTTTCATCCAAGGACCTTTTTTGCTTTCATAATTTCAGGGCGTTTGACTTTAGGATCGTTTAGTGGGAAGGTGTAAAAACAAATTGAACTTTTACTTCCTATAAGATGAATTATCTGCTTGGCGAACTCGAGAATAGATATCTCTTCCAACGTAACTTTAATTAGAATAATTTTTGACAATCTTGAGAAAATAGGATAAAAAATACACACGATTTTACATTGGAGGTTGGGGCAATGGTGCAGAAAGTTGAAAAAATCTGGATGGATGGGAGATTCATTCCGTGGGAAGATGCCAACATTCACATCTTAACTCACAGTCTTCACTATGGTTTGGCCGTCTTTGAGGGGATAAGGTGTTACCTCTGCCATGATGGGAAATCTGCGGTCTTCAGGTTAAGGGAGCATATTGATCGTCTGTTCGATTCTGCTCAAATCGGGGATATTAAAATCCCATTTTCAAAAAGGGAGATTACGGAGGCTTGTAAAGAGACCTTAAGAGTCAACAAATTAAAAGAAGGATATATACGACCCATTGTTTTTATCGGGGAAGGGGCGATGGGTGTCTATCCAGGAGATAATCCCATTCGTGTTTCGATCATCACATGGTCCTGGGGGGCGTATTTAGGGGAAGGGGCGATTGAGAAAGGGATTCGGGTCAAGGTTTCCTCCTACACACGTCACCATGTCAATGTTATGATGACAAAGGCCAAGATTTGTGGGAATTATGTGAACTCTGTTTTAGCCAAAAGGGAGGCCATGAAGTTGGGATATGATGAGGCCCTGATGCTCGATACAGAAGGCTATGTTTCAGAGGCCAGCGGGGAGAACATCTTTATGGTGAAGAATGGGGTTTTAAAGACTACCCCCTTGACCTCCATCCTACCCGGGATCACTCGAGATTCAGTAATTCAGATAGCCAGGTCAAAAAAGATCCCCATTCTTGAAGAACGATTTACACGGGATGAACTCTATACCGCCCATGAGGCCTTTTTCACAGGAACAGCTGCTGAGTTGACTCCCATTCGTGAAGTCGATGACCGTATGATCGGCGATGGGAAACCAGGTCCCGTTACAAAGGAACTCCAGTCTGCTTTTTTCAATGTGGTTAAAGGAAAGGATCCTGAATTTGGCGAGTGGCTTGATTATCTTTAAATCTTGATCTTTAAAGTTAATTATCATTTCAAATTCCGAAATCTGCATTTCGAAATTGGATCATAACTTCAACTTATTCTCTGTTCCCTGTAAAAGCCTTGCAATGTTAGACTGATGCCGATAAAGGATAAGGCCTGCTATGATCACACTCAGAACGAAGTAGAGCGAAGAATCGGTTCTGAAAAAGGCGATAAGAAGTGGAATGGTCAAAGCACAAGAGATCGACCCTAAGGAGATAAACTTCCAATTCCAGACCAAAACTGAAAAGAGAAAGAACTCCAGAAACACTGCAATAGGGGAGATGACCAGATAAACCCCAAGGGCGGTGGCAACTCCCTTACCTCCCTTAAATCCTAAGAAGATGGGAAAGATATGGCCGAGGAAAGGAGCCAAGCCAGCCACAGAAATCCAAAAATGTTTTGAAAGACCCCATTGGTCGTTTACAGGCCACCAGATAGCAGTCAAGATAGGAATCGCTCCTTTTGCCAGATCGCCAATCAAGGTCAATACCCCCAATGTCTTTCCTGCGGTTCGAAAAACGTTGGTTGCTCCGATGTTTTTACTTCCCATCTTACGGGGATCAATATTGGTAAATAGTCTTGAAAGCACTAATCCAACGGGAATCGAGCCCAGGAGATAGCCAAACAGAGCAATGAAGATTCCTACAGGCATGGTCTTTCCCTCATTAAAAAACACATTCTATCTGGAATTCTTTTTATCATTTTAAGAATGGTCGGGGAGAGCGGATTTGAACCGCCGACTTCTTGGTCCCGAACCAAGCGCGCTACCAGGCTGCGCTACTCCCCGATTTTAATTAAGATTACAAGATTCCTCGCTAAATGTCCATAATTTAAATTGAGAACTCTGAAAAAGTCCCTCAAAGACTGGGGAGGTAGTTTTCCAAACCCTTCGAATGCGGGCAATAAGAGGTTCGGCAAGGCACAAGGGCTTGCCCTACGATAAATTAAACGAATCTCAAACTTAGGGCAAGGGCTTGTCCCTTGCCCTAACAATCGTTTCCACCCCACCTCCCCAGTCTATATAACTCGTTTTAAATACTTTTTCAGAGATCTCAAATTAAGACCAGGTATCGCCTTACTCAACCGGGAAATAAGAACAATCAAATATCATTGTGTTACCTAAAAATCAAAAGTGCACTGTTTAAGTTTTAAAAGTGCACCACTTCTGATTTCCTCTCCCAATGGGGAGAGGACACACCACTTCTGATTTCCTCTCCCCAGGGGGAGAGGACACACCACTTCTGATTTCCTCTCCCCCTGGGGAGAGGACAAAGGTGAGGGGGATATATTAGAAGTCCACCCTCACCCTATCCCTCTCCCGCCAGCGGGAGAAGGAAGGAAGTGATTTCGACAATCTTTCCTTAATATGGGTGTTGATCTGCTTCCATGAAGGTTTTTTTAAGAAAGACTAAGAGTGCAATTTTAAATTTTAAATCCATTAAAAACGGTGCACTTTTAATTATTAAATGACACAATCAAATATCATTGTTGACAATTAAAGAAAAGTTAATTATTAAATCCTTAATTGATTTAGCCCATAAAACATTTAATGGGAGAGGGTGGGAGGATTTGGCAGGATGGATTTCAACCTGACCACTGAGCAGAAGATGATCAGGGACCTCTGCCGAAATTTCGTAAAGAATGAGATTTCGCCTATTGCAGAGGAGATGGACCAAAAAGGAGAATTCCCTTACGAGGTCTGGAAAAAGATGGGGGATTTAGGAATTGTGGGGATTCCCATTCCTGAGGAATATGGTGGAGGCGGGTTGGACTGGCTATCTGCAATCATTGCCATTGAGGAGATAAGTAGAGGAGATGCCTCTTTAGGCGTTTCCCTCCTGGACACCGTTACCCTTCCAATGAACCTTCTCCTTACATTTGGCACAGAGGAACAAAAAGAGAAGTACCTCATTCCATTAGCCACAGGTGAGAAGATCGGAGCATTTGGTTTGACAGAGGCACAGGCAGGATCAGATGCAAATGCGATCCAGACCAGGGCTGTCTTGGATGGAGATGAATGGGTTATCAATGGAACAAAACAGTTTATTACCAATGCAGGTTTAAAACATAATAGCCTTGTGATCATTGCTGCAGTTACCGGAGAGGGAGAGGGGACCAGAAAGAGGATATCCAATATTATCGTGCCCACTGGGGTTGGAGGTTATAACTTTGGGGAAAAGTATAAGAAGATAGGTTGGAGGGCCTCTGAGACAAGAGAACTCATCTTTGACGATTGCCGTGTTCCTAAGGAGAACATACTTGGTAATCCTGAAAAGGGATATGCTCAATTCATGATGGCCCTTCAGACAAGCCGAATTGGTTTTGCCGCCCACTCTGTTGGTCTGGCGCAAGCCATTTTCGATGTCTCCCTCTCCTATGCCAGAGAGAGGGAACAGTTCGGTCGCCCCATAAGTAAATTTCAGGCTATTCAATTTAAACTATCCGATATGCTCATGGAGATAGAACTGGCAAGATTGATTACATATAAAGCCGCCTGGCATAAGGATCAAGGTGAGAATTATTTTGCCGCCTCTACCTTCGCAAAGATTTTTGCATCGGAGACCGCGAAGCGGTGTGCTGACCGAGGGGTTCAGATTCATGGAGGATATGGGTTGATGGATGAGTACCCAATCTCCCGCTATTGGCGAGAAGTGAAATTCGATGAAATATTAGATGGGACCTCAGAGATTCAAAGACTAAATGTAGCAAAAAAGGTCCTGAAACTTTGAACTCCTCTTTAATCGGTAATCCATAAAGCCCAATCTTCAGACCGGGGATCAATGGGTTTAATCCTTGGAGCCCCTCTCCACAAAGGCATAGGCGCTGTGGTTATGTATTGACTCAAAGTTTTCAGATTCAACTGTAAACCAGATAATATTTTTATCCTTCTTGAGTCTGCTTGCAATCTCCCTTACCACATCCTCAACAAACATCGGGTTTCCATAAGCCTTTTCAGTCACATATTTTTCATCAGGCCTCTTTAAGATCGAATAGAGATCACAGGAAGCACATTCTTCAATCAGATGGATAATATCCTCAATCCAGATAAACTTTTTGAATCTTAGGTTGACTGTAACAAGTGACCTCTGGTTATGGGCTCCAAATTCACTGATCTCCTTCGAACAGGGACAAACCGTCGTGATGGGCACGACCACACCTACATAGAAATCTTCCTTCTCATTGCTTGAACCGCAGAATCGACAGACATACTCCATCAGACTTTTCGCCTTGGTGACAGGCGCTTCCTTTTCAATAAAGTATGGAAATTCTACCTCCAGATGAGCGCTTTTGGCCTTCAACTTTCGTTTCATCTCCGATAAAATTTTAGAGAAATTTTTAATAGCGATATCCCCCTTATATTTATTCAAGATCTCCACGAATCGGCTCATATGTGTCCCTTTAAATTTATGGGGAAGATCCACATACATGTTGACGCTTGCCACTGTGTGCTGTACACCTTTGGCCTTATCCAGAACAGTGATCGGGTATCGAATATTTTTCACTCCTACTTTATTGATCTCAATTTTTCGAGAGTCCTTTTGATTCTGTACATCATTCATCTTTATCTCCCATAATAGGTTGCGGAGGCGGTTTCCGATTCCCAGGCGGACACCTTTTTGAGGGCGACAGAATATCCCCTCAACTCCTTTTTTAATTGATCAAAGATATATTTGGCAATATTTTCGGAAGATGGCTCCTTCCCTGAAAAATAGGGGAGATCATTGAGATAAGTGTGGTCAAGTGTTTTTAGAATCTTCTCCAACTTCTGTTTTAATATTGTAAAATCAATGACGATCCCTTCCTGGTTTAACCGGGAGGAGGTGACCGAAACCTCAATCTTCCAGTTATGTCCATGGAGTTGTTCACATTTGCCGTGAAGGTATCGGAGCCTGTGGGCGCCTGAAAAATTGGAAGTAACCGTTAATTCAAACACGATTTTCTCCTTTTAAAACCAATATTCCAATATTTAATCATTCCATTGTTCCCTATTATTTTCAGGTTCAATCCACTAATAAAATCCTCACATCCATTACATTGGTGCGGGTTGGGCCAGTGATAAGAAGGTCACCCAGGTTCTTAAAAAAATGATAAGAATCGTTGTTATTGAGATAGGTCTTTGGGTTCAACCCCA
>JBBIRM010000032.1:18085-20895 GCA_037441765.1 Deltaproteobacteria bacterium
TTGCTCCAGCTGCATCCGTAGGCCCATCCGTTCCGTCTGTCCCTCCGCTCAATAAAACGACCTTTTGAAGTCCATCAATTTCAAAGGCACCTGCCAGACAAAACTCTTGGTTTCTTCCTCCAAGTCCATCGCCCAGAAGGGTAACGGTTGTCTCTCCCCCTGATAGGATACAGGCTGGTTTTGAGATGGGATGGTCGGTAAGGACTATCTCCCTTGCAATGGCTCCATGGAGTCGAGCAACTTCGCGTGTTTCTCCGATGATGGATGATGAAAGGATAAGAGTATGAAAACCGAATTTTTGGGCCTCAAGTTCAGCCCCTTGAAGGGCATCGATGTTTGAACCAATGATGAGATTGAAGACCTTCTCAAACATTTTTTCTCCTGGTTTGGGAGTCTCCTTAACTTTCTTTTCCTTCCCTAAAATAAGATGGTTTTTTATGGAGAAGGGGAGTTTCTCAGAAAGGTTATACTTTTCAATTATTTTTAGGGCTTCCTCAAAGGTTGAAAAATCGGGAACCGTGGGCCCAGAGGCAATCATGTCAATAGGGTCTCCAACGACATCCGAGAGAATGAATGTGATGAGGGTTGATGGATATGCCCATCGAGCCAAACAACCCCCTTTGATCTGAGAAATATGCTTTCGAATAGTGTTTATCTCCTTTATATCAGCTCCACAAGAAAGTAAGAGTTGTGTGATGATCTTTTTTTCTTCGAGACTAATTCCCTCCACAGGGAGAGGGAGAAGAGCGGACCCGCCCCCAGATAAAAGAAAAAGTATAAGGTCTTTTTTTCCGCTCTGAATGAGTAAGTCCCTCATTTTCCTCGCTCCTTCAATACCTTTGGAGTCAGGCAGAGGGTGGCCTGCCTCTATAACTTCGGTCAACCTCAATGGGATACCATGCCCGTATTTGGTTGTGATTAGGCCTCTGGTAATTCGATCCCCCAGTAGTTCTTCGATTGCCTGAGCCATGGAGCAAGAGGCTTTTCCTGTCCCAAAAAGGTAGATTTTTTCGAATTGATCAAGGTCAAAGACTTTTTCTCCTTTAATGATAAGGCGATTCTTATCTATATGGATATTTTCTTTTAGCCTCCTGTAAGGATCCACCGAAGTGATGGATTTTAAAAAGATGGTTTTTGCGATTTTCCTCATCTCTTCAAGAGTAAATCCTGGCAATTAATTTCCTCCATTATTTGTGAATTTTATAACTAAATAGTAATCAACTGTCAAATCGTTTAGCGGAAACCTGCCCAATTCATATAATCCCCCCTTAAGTGAGGGATTACTACATCTAATTTTCTTTTGTTGAATTTTATTTTTTAGAATGGTAGATTAACTAAAACAATATGTTTTATCAAATAATGATACAATACAAATGCTTTAAGGCCTTGATCCCATATCAAGATAATGAACCTTTTTTAAATCTAACGCATAATAATGGAACTTCCTTTAAGATATATCCTCACCGTTACAGAACTCACTCAGGAGATCAAAGATATTCTTGAAGATAGGTTTCCTGATATCTGGGTCGAGGGGGAGATCTCTAACCTAAGAATTCCCCCTTCTGGACATATCTACTTCACTCTGAAGGATGACTTCAGTCAGATTCGTGCTGTCCTTTTTAAGACACAGGCTCGGACCATTCGGTTTCTTCTTGAAGATGGCCTTCAGGTCATCTGTAGAGGAAGGGTAAGTCTCTATGAAAAAAGGGGAGAGTATCAACTCCTATTAGAAACGGTTGAGCCTAAAGGGATAGGTGCACTTCAACTGGCCTTTTTACAATTGAAAGAAAGACTCGAGAAAGAAGGGCTCTTTGATCCATCTCGAAAGAGGCCAATTCCCTTCCTCCCTCAAACTATTGGGATTATTACCTCTCCCACTGGAGCGGTCATCCAGGATATGATCCAGATCATCCATCGACGCTTTGAGAATGTTCGCCTCCTGCTCTACCCCGTTCGGGTTCAGGGAGAAGAGGCATCTCAGGAGATTGTGGAGGCCATTGAATACTTTAATAGCAGAAAGGATGTGGATGTCCTCATCGTTGGAAGGGGAGGTGGGTCTCTTGAAGACTTATGGGCTTTTAATGAAGAGATGGTGGCAAGGGCAATATACCACTCGAGGATTCCTATTATCTCAGCGGTTGGGCATGAAACCGACTATACCATTTCTGATTTTGTTGCAGACCTCAGAGCCCCAACCCCATCTGCTGCAGCAGAACTGGTTGTTAGAGATAAAAAGGAATTGGCAACAACATTACAATACCTAATCACCCGATTAGAAACCCAGATGCTCCAGAAGATCGAAGACCTGAAGACAGACCTTTTAACCCTTCAGAAGGGTTTGGTAAATCCAAGAAAGAGAGTTGAGATGGACCTGGAGAAAGTCAGGGATCTATCGAATAGAATTTTTCTGTTAGTTGCCTGGATTGTTAAAAATAAGAGGGAGGAATTCTCACATATTAATGATAGACTTTACTTGAGAAATCCAGTCCAACTTATTGAAAATTTTAAATTATTTGTCCTTGAAGAAAAAAGGCAATTGAATCAAAATCTTAGACATATTCTTCAGATAAAGAAACAGAAACTATTTGGAGTGATTGGGAAATTGGACTCCTTAAGCCCGTTATCAATCCTTAAGAGAGGATATAGTATCACTCGTAAATTGCCTTCGCTCAAGATTTTAAGGAGGTCTTCTGAGGTAGTAGAAGGGGAAAAGGTGGAGGTGAAACTTTATGAGGGAAGCCTTCTTTGCGATGTCGAAAAGACAACCCCTCACTGAATGGCGGGAAATTACCCGAATCGGGTAGGGATAT
>JBBIRM010000033.1:0-20753 GCA_037441765.1 Deltaproteobacteria bacterium
CTTACCGAACTCGAAAAGATCGAACCCTTGCCCTTAAGAGCGATCCTCATACTTATGAGAAGCCTGGTAAATATACAATAATGGTTAAGGTAATTGACATCTTTGGCAATGATGCTTCCCAGGCCTTCGAAGTGGAGATAAAGTAATGACAGATAAACTACAGATTACTGGGAAAAGTCTCAAAGTTCCAGCATCATTACTTCAAGACCTCAGAACCTTGATTGTGGAGGCCCGACAGGATGTTGCCAGGCAGGTAAACTCTACCCTTGTTTTGCTTTACTGGCGAGTGGGTAAACGTATCCGCCAGGATATCCTTAAAGAGAAGCGAGCCGGATATGGAGAGCAAATTGTTGCTACATTGTCGGCACAATTAGTCTCTGAATTCGGTGCAAGTTTTTCCACTCGAAACCTTTGGCATATGATACGTTTTGCTGAGGTATTCCCTGACGAGAAAATTGTGAACTCACTGAGTACACAATTAGGCTGGACGCATTTCCGGCACATCATTACTTTGGATGATCCCTTGAAGCGCGACTTTTATGCGGAAATGTGCCGTATTGAACGTTGGAGCACCCGAACCCTTGAGAAAAAGATTTCCGGGATGCTCTTTGAGAGAACTGCCCTTTCAAAGAAACCAGCAGAGTTAGTTAAAAAGGAGCTTACCCAACTTCGGGAAGAAGATAAACTGACCCCTGATCTGGTTTTCCGTGACCCATATTTTCTTGATTTTCTCGGGTTAAAAGATAGTTACAGCGAAAGAGACCTTGAAACAGCTATCTTAAGAGAGCTGGAGAGTTTCATATTGGAGCTTGGGATTGGGTTCACCTTTGTGGCCCGTCAAAAGCGAATCACGGTAGATGATGTGGATTATTACCTTGACTTGCTGTTTTATCATCGAAAACTACGAAGGCTGGTGGCCATTGATTTAAAACTCGGAAAATTCCAGGCCGCAGATAAAGGTCAGATGGAACTTTACCTCCGCTGGCTGGAAAAATATGAGAAACAACCGGAAGAAGAAACCCCTATTGGCTTAATCCTTTGCGCAAGCAAATCCGAGGAACACATCGAACTCCTCCAGTTGGGCAAGAGCGGCATCCGTGTCGCTGCCTATATGACAGAGCTTCCTCCCCGTAATCTTTTGCGAAAGAAGCTCCATGAAGCAGTGACATTGGCGCGTGCTCGCCTGGAGCTGAAGAACCAGGAAAAATAACTACTCTCCTCTCCATTTGGGGAGAGGATGGACGTGGGGGGAAATAGAAAATGCCCAAAGCTGTAATCTCGTATGATAAAGACCTTCCTGAAATTCCAGATCGCCAGGCCCATCTTAAGCCAGATTCTTACCTGATTAAAAAAACAGAAGAAGAGTTTGAGATTGTTGAGGGACGCCGTCCAAGCAAAATGCTTCTTGTCAACCGCTTGCGTGAAGCAGTGGATAGATGGCGAGATGATGGGTATCCTGGGGCCTCTGAAGTGACAAAACGGCTTTTTCAATTCTGGTTCGAAGAGGATCATATTCTCAATGGCTCCACCCTTAAATACTACTTTGGCCAAAGAGAAGCAGTAGAAACCCTGGTCTATCTTGTAGAAATCGAAAAGAACCGCGATGCAAAACCTCTTATTGATTCATTTGCGGAAATCTTCAAGAAAGATATGTTCGAATATAATATTGAGCACCAAACCACGATGGATGGAGGCCGCCAGATCAGGCGGTATTTCCCGGAATTAGATAGCGATGGCCTTCAGGATTTACCTCCAGAGAATCTCCGTCGCTACGCTTTCAAAATGGCCACCGGATCAGGGAAGACTTATGTAATGGCCATGATCATGGTCTGGTCATGTTTCCATAAAAAATTTGTAAAGAATTCTGACCTTTCAATTAATTTTTTAATCATTGCTTCAAACGTAATTGTCTATCAACGACTTGAAAAGGACTTCGCCAGCAACAAAATTTTCTATGACCTTCCACTTATTCCCCCTGAATGGCAATGGAATCTGAAAGTGATCCTCCGGGGTGAAAGCACCGAGCCAGACCCTGGTGGGAATCTTTTTCTCACAAATATTCAACAGATTTATGAGTCAAGAGATGAAGAATGGACGCCTATTAATGCCGTTGATGCCATTCTTGGTCGGAAGCCAGTTAAAGACCTCGCCTCTTATCAGAGATCCATGCTTGAAAGGATTAAAAGTTTGAAAGATCTGGTAGTCATCAATGACGAGGCCCATCATGTCCACGATGAGGAGTTGGTCTGGTATAAAACCTTGATATCGATTCATGAAACCATTCCTAAAGGATTGGCTTTATGGCTTGACTTCTCAGCCACTCCAAAGGATCAAAATGGCACATATTATCCCTGGATCATCTGTGATTATCCCCTTGCTCAAGCTGTGGAAGATCGTATTGTTAAAGCTCCGATCATTGTCCATCAGGTAAAGCGTTCTGATCCTGAAAAAGTAACAAAAAATAATGTAACAGATGTCTGTGGAGAATGGCTTCTCGCTGCCTTAGAGAGATGGAGGGAGCATTATAAGACTTACAAAGCTTTAGGTTCATCACCAGTGCTTTTCATTATGGCTGCAAATAACGCCATTGCTGATGAGATAGGAAGATGGTTAGTTGATAAAACAAATAAGACCGGGCTTAGGAATGGGGAAGTTTTAGTTATTCACACAGATTCCACGGGTGAAATTACTAAATCGAGCTTAGAAGAGGCGCGAAAAGCTGCCCGGGATATTGATTTACCAACTAATAGGATCAAAGTCATCGTTAGTGTACTAATGTTAAGAGAAGGATGGGATGTAAAGAACGTATCTGTTGTTCTTGGCCTTCGTCCATTCACTGGAAAAGCAAAAATTCTTCCAGAGCAGGCCGTTGGTCGTGGGCTTCGATTGATGGAAAATATCAGCCCTGACCGGACGCAGACGTTAGAAGTCCTCGGGACAAAAGATTTTGAAGATTTTGTAAGGGGGTTGGAGAAGGAAGGGTTGGGCATAAAAACCGTTATGAAGCCACCTCCACCACCTATCAAAATAGAACCCGTTCAAGAAAAAATAAAATACGATATCACCATCCCTTTAACCCGACCTGTTTTTATCCACAATTATAAAAAGCTTTCATCTATTAACCCTTTATTGCTTGACCCGATATATGAACAAGAGGAGCTTGAAGAGGCATACAGGATCACCCTCAAGATGGAATTTGCTACCACCGAGACAGAAGTTCATCGAGTTGATATCATTCCTGGTTCAATTCCATTGGCTCAGGAAGTTCTCGCCTTGATAACAAATAAGGTCATTAATGAAGCCCGCCTGTCAAATGTTTTTGCAGAACTTTATCCGATTGTGAAGACTTATGTTGAGGAAAGATGTTTTGGCAAAAAGATAAATCTTGAAAAAGAGGATATTAGGAGTCGTCTCCGCGATATTATTCTCCAACATGGAATTGCCAAATACCTGGCCAGAAAAATAAGTGAACTCACCTCGGAGAAAAGAGAAATAGAATTTGAAGAGGAGGAATTTAAACTATCAGACACCCAACCATTTGTCTGGCGGAGGCGCCATTTACAGTGTGAACATACAATCTTCAATTATGTGGCCACTTACAATGATTTCGAATCAGAGTTTGCTAAATTCTTAGACCGATGTCCTGATATTTTAAGATTTGCTGCTCTGGCCGAGCACTTTACCCGGTTTCGAGTCGATTATTTAAGTCCATCTGGAGCAATTAAATTCTACTATCCTGATTTTGTAGCTGTCCAGAGAGGCGAAAAAGGAAAAGAAATTAACTGGATTATCGAAACAAAAGGCCAGGTTTATGAGGCGGTTGTCTACAAAGAGGCAAGCATTCTGGACTGGTGCAAAAAAGTATCTACCCAAACAGGTGATACATGGAATTACATTAGAGTCGATCAAAAAGTTTTTGGTGACGGTAAGTTCAACACCTTTAAAGACCTAATTGATTTAATTTTTGAGAAAAAAAGAGAACCTTTATTTAAGGCATAAATGGGTGTTTGGTTATTGGGATCAAATTTTTATTTTTGACTTTTAATCTTGATTTTTCCGCCTCCTGAAGGAAAAGGAAAAGAAATAATTCGGCGAAAACCACCTCGCCACTATAGCTCATAAAGTGGATAATATGAAAGGTATTGATACCACATGTCGTCTTTGCGAGCCCAAAGGGCTGGCAATCTCTTTTCCACGGGATTGCTTCGTTGCTCACTTGTGGAATTTTTTAGGTCAAGTCTTTATGCTTGTCTGTTCACATTATCTATATACGCAAATCTATAAAGTTTTAAAGCCTGGGCCTGTTATCTTTTAAAATAACTCAGTTCCTGAGACATTACGATATCTCGGCTAAAGAAAAATCGGTGCCTCTCAGGAATCTCTTTTCAGAATTGGTAAATTGCTTAACCTTCTCCAGTGTCTTAAATGCACTACCGGAGTCAATGGAGTGATTGGCAAGTTCAATTCCTTCCTGGAGATCCTTTGCTTTCCCAGCAATCATAAAAACTGCAGCAGAATTGAGAACAACAATATCACGTTTTGCACCTCGGGTGCCATTTAAAATTTCCACTATGATATCGGCATTTTTTTCCTTCGAACCACCTCTAATCTCTCCAGGCTCTGCCCTTTTCATTCCAAAATCTTCTGGTTTTATAAAATAGGTTCTTAAATCTTCTCCCCTGAATTCAGTTACTTTTGTCTCTCCTGTGACACTGATCTCATCAAGTGTGTCCTTTCCGTAAACAACAAGTCCCTTCTCTATTCCAAGATTTATTAAAACTTTTGCCATCTTCTCCGTAAGATTTGGATCATAAACACCCAGTACCTGAACCTTTGCTCCACCTGGGTTGATAAGGGGGTCCAGAAGATTGAAGAGTGTTCGGATACCAATTTTCTTTCGAACTGATATCACATGCTCCATACCATTATGAACCAGAGATTCATGAAGGAAGCAAACCCCTAAATCCTTAAAACATCTTTCAAGCTGGGTTGGTGTCATATCGAGATTGATTCCCAGTGCCTCAATGACATCAGCACATCCACAGAGAGGGTGTAATGATCTTCTCACATATTTGACCACCTTCTGGCCTACTCCTGCCACAACGAGGGCTGTTGCAGTTGAAACATTGAAGATGGTTGTGCCATCAGAAAGGCCTTTTGCTGTACTAATAATGGTCTCCCTTTCAATAGTAATCTCCTCCCGATCAAGGCATACTGAATCCTCACCTAAATTCATTTTTAAAGACTTTTCCTTGAGGACCCTTGCTGCTGATGAGATTTCATCGTGAGTCTCCCCTTTCATTCTCAATGCAGTAATGAATGAAGCAATTTGTGCTGTAGATGCCCTTCTCTCTATAATCTCTTTCATCACCTCCTTCATCTCTTTTTCTGTAAGGTCTTCCTTCAAAACCAATTTACCAATCGCTTCTTTTATCATATTGTCCCTCCTTATCTGGATTTTTAAAATAAAAAAGGCTATGGTTGATTTCCATAGCCTTTTTGACTCTCAATAAAAATAAAAAGGCCATGGGAGCCAGAAGGACTGCCCATGGCCTTTAATATAGATTTAAATGATTAAAGTGGCACCGGGCAGACCTTCCCTCTGTCTTTTTCCCAGCACCACCAATTTAATCTTCCTGTTTTGTTAACTCCTATCATTGACAAAATGATTACCATATCAACAAATATTTGTCAATAACCTCTTCCAACGCCCAGAGGATAGAAGAAAAGGAACCCTAACCTTCATTTCTTTGTTTAACCTCCTACAATTCTTTTTACAGACCTAAGTAGCTTTGACGAATGTGCTGATTTTTAAGGAGGTCTTGACCTGAACCGCTTAAGACAATGGCTCCATTCTCTAAGATATATCCTCGGTGGGAAAGGGTGAGTGAGTGAAAAACATTCTGTTCGACTAAAAGGATCGTCGTTCCCTGTTGATTGATCTCTCTGATAATATCAAAGATGGCCTTTACCAAAATAGGAGAAAGACCCAATGAGGGTTCATCAAGCATCAGAAGAGTGGGCCTTGACATCAGACCCCTACCAATTGCTAACATCTGTTGTTCCCCACCGCTTAAGGTTCCTGCCAATTGATTTCTTCTCTCCTCCAGTCTTGGGAAAAGTTTGAAGACCCATTCCATCGTCTCTTTTCTCACCCTCTTGGCTTTTTGAAACTGGGCCCCCATCTCTAAATTCTCTTCTACTGTAAGGGTGGGGAAGAGTTGTCTGCCTTCTGGGATCTGGACAATTCCAAGTGATACGATTTTTGAAGGTGTAGAAGTATGGATTAATTCATGGCCAAACTGAATCTCTCCTCGCTTTGGTTTGAGGATACCTGAGATTGTCATAAGTGTTGTGGATTTTCCAGCCCCATTTGAGCCTACAATAGAGACCACCTCTCCCTTATTAACCTCAAGTGAAACTCCTCTGAGGGCCTGGAGGTCCCCATAGAATACTTCAAGTCCGCTGACTTTAAGCACCTTTGAACTCCTCCCCCAAGTAGGCCTCAATCACCTGGCGATTCTTTACAACTTCTTCGGGGCTACCTTCAGCGATCTTCTCCCCATAATTTAGAACAACGACTCTCTTAGATAACGCCATTACGCCTCTCATCACATGTTCAATCATCAGAATGGTAATTCCTTGCTGATTTACTTCTCTTAGAAGTTGAATCAATTCATCTACCTCAGTGGGTGTGAGTCCAGCCATCACCTCATCAAGAAGAAGGAGTTTAGGCTCGGTGGCTAAAGCCCTTGCCAACTCCAACCTTTTTCGATGGGCAAGTGTAAGGCCTGTTGCCAAGGTCTCAGTTTTTTCTTTTAACCCAACAAATTCGATTACCTTTCTTGCCTTTTCAGTTGCTGAGCCCACCGCACCCACTCGATTTAAGGCAGCAACAATGACATTATCCAAAACCGTTAGCTGGAGAAAAGGCTTGACAATCTGGAAAGTCCTCACCATTCCTCTCTGGCAGATCTGATGGGGTCTAAGATTGATTAGATTCTCTCCCTTAAACCATACTTCCCCTTCATCCGGTCTATAAAATCCTGTAAGAGCATTAAAAAGGGTGGTCTTGCCCGCTCCATTAGGACCGATGATTCCCAAGATTTCTCCTTCCTCCAGATCAAAGGAAACCTGGCTAACCGCCCTCAATCCACCAAAATTCTTGGAAACCCCTTTTACTTCTAAGAGAGACAACCCTTCCTCCTAAAAGGAATTTGAAATTTGTTTTTACGAGGTTTACTTCAATCCACTCTGTCCAGATGTTACCACCTTCTTAATATAAGAAATGACTCCTCTTGGAAAAAAGAGAACCACCGCTACCAATAGAAATCCATAAATTACCAAATGCAACCCCTCATAACCTGCCTTTGCAAAATAGGAGCGTGAGATTTCGGCCAAAGGGGTAATCAAAAATGAACCGACCACTGGACCTAAAACCGTTCCCATCCCGCCTATGATGGGCCTTAGGATAATCTCAATGGAAAATGCCATGGACATCATTGTCCCCGGATGAAGATAAAAGAGGTAATTGGTGTAAAAGGCTCCTGCTAAGGAGGTCATGAAAGCACTGATGAAGATGGAAATCATCTTATATTTGAATACATTTACTCCCAAACTCTCGGCAGCATCTTCATCCTCTCGGATGGCAATCATATATCTACCAATCTTTGACCGCTCAATGAGTTTCGCAAAAATCAGAGAGAAGACCACATAACCAAGTGCGATATAATAATAAGGAGTATTCTCCTTGAATTGATAATTCCAGAAAGAGAAATGGGGGGTGATGAAGAGCCCCTGAAAGGAGCCGAAAATCTTTAAGTGGAGGAAAATCAATCTTCCGATTTCAGCAAACGAGATGGTGAGAAGAACAAAATAGACTCCCTTCAGTCCAAAACGGAACCCAAAAAATCCAATCACTAAACCAACCAATCCTGCCCCTATCCCTCCGATCCACATTCCCACCCAAGGGCTTAATCCCAGTGTGAGTGAGAGAAGATATGTCGTATATGCTCCAATGCCCACATAAAGGGAATGTCCCAAGGAAATTACGCCTGTATATCCTGTGAGAATATTCCAGGATTGCCCTAAATAGGCATAAAAAAAGATCATGATAAAAACACCCAATACATAAGAACTTAAAACCATTGGAAGGCCTAAAAGGATTAGAAACCCGAGAAGGAGAAAAAGGTAGGTTCTCTTCATCCTCTCTTCCCCCCAAAAAGCCCCTGAGGTCTCAATATCATGATGACTATGAGGATAAAGAAACTGACCACCTGCTTCATGGTTTGTGGAAATTCAAGTTCTAACCCGATTCCCTGAAAGAGGTTGGTCAATAACGTTGGACCAACAGACTCAGCCACTCCAATAATCAACCCTCCCACCATGGCCCCTGTCAAACTTCCCATCCCTCCTAAGATAACAATGATGAACGAGATGAGAGTAAAAGGTGCTCCAATATGGGGGGAAAGTGGCATAATGGGGACCAGAAGACCTCCTGCTGTTCCTACACAGGCAGTCCCAATTCCAAAACATATCGCATATATTTTATTGACATCTGTTCCCACAAGGGAAGCTCCCAATCGGTTATCCGCAGCAGCACGGATCGATTTACCTAAATCCGTCTTCTTTAAAAATAGGAGTACAAGAATGGTAAAGATGACAGCTAAAGAAAAGGCAATAAGCCGTGGGGTATCAATGGTGAGAAACCCTATCGAATGGGAACTTAAAGCAAAACGGCTCTGAGGGCTGATATAGTCAGGTCCCCATACGAGCCGTGCACTATTCTCAAAGACCATAGCCATTCCCACTAAAGGGAGGACCTGCATCGCCTCTGGAAAATCAAGGATCTGATTGACGACCGTTCGCTGAAGGAGATAACCTAAAATGAATAGGGTGACCGCACTTACCGAGAAAGAGAAGAATGGGTCTAATCCAGTCCATAGTAGAAGCGTATATGCAACATACATCCCCCAGACCATCATCTCGCCATGAGCGAAGTTGATAACCCTCATGACACCAAAAATGAGGGAGAGGCCTAAAGCGATCAGGCTATAGACCCCTCCCATAAGAAATCCGCTTAGGGCAAGTTGAAGGATGAGGTTAAGGTTCATTCTCCTCCTTAAACCCCTCGCTCCCAGAGTTGTTTTGGCATTGGAAAGACATACTTTGCTTCTGCAGCCTTTTCAGGTAGAACCACTTTGATCGATTGTCCGATAATCTGAATCATGGCTGTATCAGCATTGATATTGTCTCCTCGTTGATCAAATGTAACCGCCAATCCAACCATCAGATCCTGCTTAAAGTAGGTCTTCTTAAGTGCTGCCATAATATCATCTGCCTTGGTTGACTTTGCCCGCTCGAGAGCATCCGCAATCACTAATACCCCTAAGTAAGCATATCCAGAATTGGTATCAATATATTTCCCGGGATATTTCTTCGAGAAAGCGGCATTGACCTCCTTATACATCTTTCCGAGGGGATTATACCAAGGGACATTATCCATCACGTAATCAGCAAGGGCTTTCATATCTCGAATGAACTCTGGTTCATACCATCCCGGGCTTCCAGGGCTGATGATTCCCTGAAGCTCTACCCTCTGCTTATAGAGCTCACGGATCATCAACTTCGCATCCCCTGGCCTGGCCACCGGAAAAAGGACATCTGGCTTCAGAGCTTTGATCTTCGAAACCTCAGCAGAGAGGTCTTGAATGCCAAGGGGGTATTCAATATGGGCAAGCAATTCGATTGGGAATTTCTTCTCTGCGATAGCCTTTTTAAACGTGGCCCCCTGAACACGACCGAAGAGGTCCCCTGTATTGGTCAAAACTCCTCTGATCTTGCTTATCTTCTTCTCCTTCATAATCTTGTCCATAAAGAAAAGCATGCTTTCAGCAAATTTGGAAGTCGTAGGGAATACCCTGACCGTATATTTAAATCCTTTTCTGGTAATATCGTCGGCTGCTGCAACATCGATCACAAATGGAACCCCTCTCTGTTCGCATAAGGTAGCAATGGTCATAGCATTACCGCTGAGAAATGGCCCCACCAAACAGACTGCCCCTTCCTTGATTACCCTCTCTGCCTCTGTTCGAGCCACCTCCTCTTTAGCCTCTGTATCGGCCAACAGGAGCTTTAGTTTTGCCCCACCCATCGATTTAATGCCACCCCTGGCATTAATATCATCCACCGCCATCTGGTTGCCTCTTCTCATTGCTATCCCGATATCTGAGATAACGCCTGTGACCGGTTGGATCGATGCAATCTTTATCTCTGGAGGCTGAGCCCTCAAAACAGCAGGAAATCCTGAGATGGCCGTGGTGGCACCTACTGCCGCAGAATATTTAAGAAATGTTCTCCTACTTACCTTTCTCATAGCAAAACCCTCCTTTCTTTCATTTATTCCTTTATTTAATCTGGAATATAGGACATATTCTCAAACTCTAAGAAGATTGTCAACTTTCTTTTTTCTTCTTCATTCCAGCAATCAAATCTATAAAACCAACGGGATGATAACCGGTCATTCCTCCATCTGCAACGATAGTCGCCCCATTAATATAACTGGAATCCTCAGAGGCCAGAAAAATGGCAATCTTTACAATCTCCTCGAGAGTGGCCAATCTCTTAAGGGGAACCTGTTCTTTTAGTGCAGAGAAAAGGAAATCACTTTTAAGGACTGGAGCGTTCATTCCCCCTGCCACAATACCTGGAGCAATCGAATTGACAAAAATGTTATAACGGCTCCACTCATAAGCAAGTACTCGGGTCAACATCATCACACCTGCCTTGCTCACACAATAAGGGAGAAAGCCCTGTTCTCCTAAGAGACCCGCTGTGGATGAGATATTGATGATCCTTCCCCCTCCCTGTTCGATCATCTTCTTGCCCACAGCCTGGCAGCAGAGAAAGACACCCTTCAAGTTGACATCCATCACCTGATCCCAGCCTTCCTCTTTGATACGCTCTGCCTCCAGAATAAATGGATTGATCCCAGCATTATTGACCAAAATATCAATTCTTCCAAAGGATTGGATTACCTCCTCTGTCATCCTAAATACATCTTGAGAAGAAGAAACATCCGCCGAGATGGCCATGGATTTTACACCGAGGCTTTCAATCTCTTTAGCCACCTCCACTGCCTTTTCTAAATTTCGACCATTGACGATAACGGATGCGCCCTCTTTAGCAAAACCAATGGCAAACGCTTTCCCGATTCCTCTTGTCGAACCAGTAATCAGCGTTACCTTCCCTTTCAGTTTCATCTTAATCCCTCCGTTCTCTTACTTAATAAATTTCCTCACCCTCTCCTCAAAAAGAAAGTTCAAATGCCTGCTGTTTACAGGTGCCCATCCAAAGACCCTTTCCCATACCTCTTTGCTCTCCATGCATAGATAGACGAAAAGACCAGGATCAATCTCCTTGAGCCAATCCACCGTCTTGCGATAAATCTCCACTCGAATCTCTCTTAGATAACGAAATTTTGAATCTCTCCCAGGGAATAACTCACCAAGAAAGATTCTGGTCTCTGGAAAACGTTCTTCCACAATTGGTTTCAATTTAGGGGGATATCTAAATCCTCCAAGGCTGACCCAAATGGTCCTTTTGGGATCAATCTCTTTAAAAAGTTGGTGGATCGTCTCTTGATACCCCTGCTCCCAATCTTCATCATAAAGGATTGGATCAAAATGGAAGCCTAAGGGATACCCCTTCTCTTGACATCTTTTGGCTGAATTCAGTCGATCCTTTAATGAGGCAGTCCCTTTCTCTTCCTCATCAATAACCCGATGTGGATTGAGCGACCAGGAGATGACAGTTCTTTCTCGATGATTAAGGTCAAGGATTGAACCTACATTGGATGACTTTGTCTTAAGTTCAAGAATACTATCCCCCCTCTCGGCAAAAAAGGGGATGAGAACCTGGGAGATCGGGAAGACTGGTTCGAGGGCTAAACTGTCAGAGAGTTCCCCAGTTCCAATGCGAATGAGAGGGAAAACTTTCTGGGCCAGAAAAACCTTGATCTCCTGGAAAAGATCATCCCAATTTGAATAGAGGGTTAAAAAAGGATTATCCAGATATTCCTGGAGAACACAGTAGGAGCAATCCATCGGGCAATTGGTCATGGTGTTAATAACATAATATCCACAACATATATGGTGAGATGTTCCAGGGCAAGGCTTAAGCATTCTTCCATAAAAATGCGTAATCAGAAGTCTCCTCTTTCCATTCTCCAGGGGGTTGCTCGCGGAGAGAGCCTTCTTGATTATAGATTTCTTATCCTGGATAATTTCAGCAGGAATATTGGAAAGGGCACTAAGAACCTTCTGAGTGACGGAATCCTTTTGAGCCTTTTCATCGACATAGATTTTTTCGATTCCAAAGGGAAACATATCCATTAACACCAAAAATTGAATTTAAGTGCCTTTGATCATCTCCTGGAACTCATTAATATCAGTCATTTGAGACAAAAATGTTATTATTTCCTGATAATCCTTTATTGTTTCAAAATTAAACTCGATCCTCAATCCTTTTCCCTCAAAAAATGGCTGATGATGAAGTGATATATTTGGGGGGAGGTTTAAGTCTCTTTTCCTTTCTTCAAAGGTCTTTTCCAGTTGGGAGAATCTCGGGTATCGAATATTTAACAGCAGTTTTTTGACCCTCTCTGTCTTTTGAGAAGGGGTCATCTCATTTTGAGAGAGGATGGATTGAATCTCCGGCCGAAAAAGAATCTCTCCAATCTTCAATCGATCCCGTTTTGAGATCTCCTCGAGGAGCATAAGTATCTTCCTGAGATGATTCTCCCCTAATTTCAGAGATGAGAGAAATGGAATAAGGGCCATTCGTTCTTCAGGTAAAATGTTTGAAAGCCTCCGGATATTGGATCTCGAAACCTCTTCCCTCAGCACATAATCCTTCACTACCTCTTCCATCTGAGCGAGGGAAAGATAGGTATTGAGGATCTTTTCATTGGGTTCGAGATCAAGGAGTGGGAGATAATTCTGAATGACCAGGGAAGGTTTCACCTTAAACATGTATATCAATTTATAAAGGGCAATTGCCTTCTCCACGCTATTTAGACCACGAGTGGTAATATTCTCGTGGAGGGCGATTGAGAAGAGTTGCAATTCATCCTTCTCATCCTTATTGAAGACTCTTGAGGGAACATCGGAGATTCCTAATTCATTTAAAACAGCGATCCTTCTGAAGCCACTTATAATCTGATAGGTCTCACCCTTCCCCCTTAAAAGCACGGGTTGAATCAGGCCCAACTCACTTATCGAGGACCGAAGGATTTTGAGATCGGGGTGAAAATTAACTGAAAAGGTTTCATCATAAAGATCGATTTGCCTGAGAGGTATTTTTTGAATATTCATTCTTTACATCCCTTAATAATTCCTCAGTTCCCAATGTTTAATTCTCTCTCATATCTCTATCCCATATCTCCTCATCACTTCCTGATAGTATCTGGCTTCGAGTATGTTTCCTCTTTTAAGGAACCCCCTTGAAAGAATCTGACATTTCTTCTTCATCTCCTTGAGAACCATCTCCTTTTCTTCGGCCCCAATATATGGTTCGGATAGAAGTTTTTCAAGGGCGATCACCCGGAATCGATCGTTTCCCCAGGATTGTTGCGAAAGTTGATCAGGATGGCCACCCCTTTTGATTATTAATTTCCGATTAATAAAAAAGATTGGAAACCTTGCAGAAACCCTGAGCCAGAAATCATAATCTTCACAAACAGGTAGGGCTTCATCAAAGAGGCCTACTTTCGTGAAGAGAGTTCTTCTCATCATGGCTGAAGAAGGGCTGATGATGCAGAGAGGTAAACATTTCTCAAAAATCCAGCCCGAATATTTAGCATGCTTTTTCATCGGGTTAACCCTCTTCCCCCTTCGTATCCAGATTTCATCGGTGTAGCAGAGAGGATATTGGGGATTCTCATCCAAAAAGTTAACCTGAATTTTAAGTTTCCCTTTTAACCATAGGTCATCCGAATCTAAGAAGGCAATATATTTTCCTCGGGCATGAAAGATCCCTTTGTTTCTGGCAGCGCTCACTCCCCGGTTCTCAGAAAGTTGGATCAGTCTTACCCTTCCTCCCATTCTTTTTACCTCATCCGATGTCCCGTCAGTCGAACCATCATCAACCACGATAAGTTCAAAATCTTCAAAATCCTGAAAGAGGACCGAATCAATGGCCTCCTTTAACATTGGAAGGCGATTGTAGGTTGGAATGATGACAGAGACCTTTGGCATAAATATATTGAAGGGTCCGAGGATTATAGGATTTGAGGGTTCAAGGGCTTACTCTTTAATCCCTTCATTAGACCCCTTGGCCCCTCGATCCCTTAAACCCCTTTAATTTATGAATCAGGCGGCTCGCCTGGTCTTTTTCTTCAGGCGACTGATCCTCTTTCTCAAAATTTCAGCCATCTTATAATTTCTTTGCTGGAGGAGTTCTTCCCGTTTGGCCCTCAATTCTCTAACCTTCTGTTTCAACTGGGAGATGTTTAAAACCACCTTCTCCTTTTTTACCTCCGGTTCGGTTATCCCCCTGGCCTTGCGGATGGCTGAAATCAAATCCTCCTTCTTCATGGCATGAACGCCTTGAATCCCTGGTAAACCAAGAGCCATCTCCCTAAGTTCCTTCGCAGTCATCTTCTCTAAGGGCTTCTCTTTCTTTTCCATCTGATCTCCTCCTCACTAAATTATAAATGAACGAAACTAATGGTAACGAATTTATCTAATATTTTCGCCCCTTCACAAGGCCTCAATCCCAAATTCTATATGCACCCCAAAGCGTTTCTCAGGCTCCAATTTCAATGGCCAGTAAATGAGTAAACAAGACCCCTGATAAACCCTCTCAAATCCACTTTCTGATAGTGAGACGGTTTCGATTGGGAAACGCCATAGGCTTCCTGGTTGATCTGAATTTAGAAAAACTTTCATTCCATTATACTCATCAATCAAACAAAAATTAGAGATAGATAGCGATTCGCCAACGCTTTTAAGTCTTCTATCTTCTAACAGATGATCAGGGATCTCATAGTATCTATCCACCGCATCTCCTGCAAGAAGATTGATATTGAATTCTATACCAAATAAACAATCCAAAGACATCTCCCTTGATCGGGAAATGATCTGGTAGGAAACCTCTATTACACTCCGATTATTAAAAAACGTAAATCTCTTCTCCAGATCGATAGGCACCTTCTCCCCGTTCAATGGTAATTGACCGGATCTTGAAAAAATCACTTCTTTCCTTTTAGGAAGTGTGACAATGCGGATGGAATATGGATTCAAAATAAAATCTCCTATCTCCCCGAAATCACCTTTTCTGAAAGAATCCAAGTTGACCTCTTTTGATAAGAAGTGATCAAGAAATGACGCTCTTCGATGGGAATCGAAATTAAGATATTGATCAAGGTTTGACTCCTTCGAGTCAAAGATTTCATGGATGCTCCTAATACCTTTCCCAAGATTCTCTTCACGAGTCTCAAAAAGCTTCTGGTGAAAACCCTCTTTCCTTCTGGCAATCGTGTTTAAGATATTGAAGGCCTTTGGCCGATAATCCATCTCGATAAGGCTTCCCCCCTGACTACTGAGAAGGAGAAGGATTACAGGGTTTTTTAAAAGTAGTTCTTCATCCCCATCTCCGTTGAGATCTAATTTTTCGACCTCAATCCATTCCTTCTTCCTATACCTCAATTGATCGTAAATCACCTCCGCCCTTATAAGATTTTCATAGAGGGCATGGCGGAGATGAGGCAGATAGAGTCCTCCGAAGACACCATGCCAGTAACCATCATTGCATTGTGCCCGATAAAGAGAAATAATCGCATCCTTACTTCTTAATAAGGGAAAAGCCTTCTTTCTGATCTTATCCTCAATACTCTTTCGGAGGTGGAGGACTCTCTTGTGCAGGTCATTGGATTCGGGATATTTGTTAAAGAAGTTTCTCCAGAATCCTCCTTTTAAAAATCTCCTAATCTCCTCCCCTTCAGGTACGACCTTTAATTTCTCCAACACCCTCCCATAGGCCACCATCGCCTCTGTTGGAAGACTCCACTCATCCATTTCCATATAGGAGGAACTGGGTAGGTAGATCCTCCCAAGGGGCTTATGTTGAGAGACATAGGCTCCGAGTGACATTGGTTCAATCCAATTTAGGTTTTCTCCAATCATCTGAAAGAAACGAACTAACCAACCCTCTTCATAGACAGAGTGATAGGTATAGGGCCAAATCCCAAACTTTTCTCCATCATCGGCAAATATGGCTGCCTTTGATCCTCCTCTAAGAGAGGAGAGGTATTCGAGGGTCTCCTCAGGAGGTCTAAATGGGATGACATACCTTAGTTTTTCACTTCCAGGGAAGACTTTGATCGATTCTCCATCCTCTTCAGTAAGAAAATAACCATGCAAGTCCTCTTCTTTTAATCCTGCCTTCTTAAAATGGTAGTCATCAATTGTGATATATTCAATCCCAGCCCTCTTTAAAAATTTTGGGAGATGTGGTTCCCAAACCCTCTCTGCAAGCCATCCACCTCGAGGAGAAAAGGCCATCTCCTTTTTTATGGTTTGATTAAGCATTTCTATCTGGCCCACCTTATCCTCATCCGGGATTACAGAGAGGATTGGTTCATAATAACCACCCGTCATCATCTCCAATTGACCTTTCTTGACCAGTCCCCTAAGAGTCTCTAAAAACTCGGGATGATGTTGTATAAAAAAATCCCAGAGTATACCTGAGTAGTGGAGGGAGATTTTCATAAATGGATAATCTTTTAAAATCTCAATAAAAGGGCTATAGGCCTTCTGGTAAGCCTCTTCTAAGATTTTAGGGAAATTCCCAACGGGTTGATGATTGTGAATACAAAAAAGGAAGGCAACCTTATCCATGGTTCGTAATTTATATGATTTTCCAGTCCAAATCAACCCAATTGAAATAAAAAAGGGGTTAATCTAAATTCATTAACCCCCTTTTAGGTTTCTGGCGGGAGCGACGGGGCTTGAACCCGCAACCTCCGGCGTGACAGGCCGGCGCTCTAACCAATTGAACTACGCCCCCATTTTCTGAAACCCTGTGCTCAATTTTCAGTTTTCGTGCTTCGAATTTTCCCCCTGCGATTGGTAGGCGGAACAGGGATTGAACCTGCGACCTCCGGCTTGTAAGGCCGGCGCTCTCCCCACTGAGCTATCCGCCCTCCCTTGCAGGACAAATTTTATGTAATCACCCTTTTATTGTCAAGTTAGGCTCAGGCAACTTCTGCCTCTTTCTCATAAACAAGGATAGGGCTTTCGTGGTTGAGCACCACCTCCTCGCTGATAATACACTCTTTAATATTGGGCTGAGAAGGAATTTCGTACATTACATCCAGCATGATGTTTTCCATGATAGCACGAAGACCTCGAGCCCCGGACTTCCTCTTGATGGCTTCTTTAGCAATGGCCACCAGAGCGCCATCCGTAAATCTTAACTTCACATTCTCAAACTCAAAGAGTTTCTGATACTGTTTAACCAGGGCATTCTTTGGTTTTTTCAGGATGTCCACCAGGGCATCGATATTTAGTTCATCTAAGGTGGCGATTACAGGGAGCCTGCCAATAAACTCAGGGATTAACCCGAATTTCAAGAGGTCTTCAGGTTGAACCTCTTTTAATAATTCTCCTGTCTCCCGTTCTTGATGAGAACGGATATCGGCTCCAAAACCTATAGTCTTCCCCCCGATGCGCTGTTCAATAATCTTCTCAAGCCCCACAAAAGCCCCCCCACAGATAAAGAGGATATTAGTAGTATCAACCTGAATAAACTCTTGTTGTGGATGTTTTCGACCCCCTTTGGGAGGTACGCTGGCAATCGTTCCTTCAATGATCTTGAGTAAGGCCTGTTGGACCCCTTCTCCCGAGACATCTCGAGTAATGGAAGGGCTATCCGATTTCCTCGAGATCTTATCAATCTCATCAATGTAGACAATCCCTTTCTGGGTTCGCTCGATGTCGTAGTCCGCAGCCTGTAAAAGGTTTAGTATGATATTCTCTACATCCTCACCTACATAACCAGCCTCTGTTAAGCACGTGGCATCTGCAATGGTGAAAGGGACATCAAGGATACGGGCGAGGGTCTGAGCCAGAAGGGTCTTTCCCGAGCCTGTCGGCCCAATGAGAATGATATTTGACTTCTGAAGTTCAACGTCACCTGAAAGGAGTTTTGAATCGATTCGTTTATAATGATTGTGAACCGCAACGGAGAGAATCTTTTTGGCTTGTTCCTGCCCGATCACATATTCGTCTAACTTCGCTTTGATCTCCACCGGTTTGGGAACGGTCAATCTCCCAGGGACAAACCGTTCCTCAGACTCTTCTGCGATAATCTCATTACAGAGCTCAATGCACTCATCGCATATATAAACGGTAGGGCCAGCAATAAGTTTTCTCACTTCATCCTGACTCTTTCCACAGAAAGAGCAATGTAAGACACTTCCATAGTTTCCTCCATTTGATTTCATCCTCTCCTCCTTTCCAGATCCTTCTCAAAAATTACCCCTGGGAGCGGATGGGGCGTTTGACTACGACTTCATCTACAATCCCATACTCTTTGGCCTGCAAACCAGTCATATAAAAATCCCTATCGGTGTCAGCCTGAATCTTCTCAAGGGGCTGGTTGGTATGCTTGACCAGAATCTGGTTTAACTCCTCTCGAAGCCGAAGGATCTCTCTTGCCTGGATGTCCACATCAGAGGCCTGTCCTTGAAATCCTCCCATGGGTTGGTGAATGAGAATCCTCGAATGGGGAAGGGCATAGCGCTTCCCTTTCTCCCCAGCCGAAAGGAGAAGGGCAGCAATGCTTGCAGCCTGTCCCATACAGATTGTGGAGACATGAGGTCGAATATATTGCATGGTATCGTAGATGGCGAGCCCTGAGGTGACAATCCCTCCCGGGGAATTAATATAAAGATGAATATCTTTATCTGGATCCTCCGACTCTAAAAAGAGCAATTGGGCAATCACCAGATTGGCGACATCATCATCGATGGCTGTTCCGATGAAGACGATCCGGTCTTTCAAAAGCCTTGAGTAAATGTCATATGCACGTTCACCCCTTCCATCCCTTTCAATCACAATCGGTATAAGTGTCATCCTCTTCACCTCACGAATAGTTGATGTTTGCCTTCTGAATTAGAAAGTCCAAGGTTTTGTCATTGAGGATCCCTGCCTTAACTTCAGGGATCAATCCATTCTTCTCATAATATCGTTTTAAGACATCAAATTTCTGATGGACTTTTTCTGAAATCTCTCGGATTCGTTCCTCCGTTTCCTCTTCGGTGACAGAAATCCCTTCCTGGCTTGCGATCTTTTCAAGGATCAGAAAAGTCTTAACCTGTTTTATAGCGGTGGTGCGGTAATCTTCCTTTAGTTTTTCCTCTGTCACCCCTATATCTTGAAGTGCCATTCCCTGCCTGGCCAATCTAAGTTTTGTGTCAGAGACCAGGGCTTGGGTTTGTGCTTCAACCAAACTTTCTGGAACCTCAAAAGGGGTGGCTTCAAGCAATTGATTCAAAATCTGATTTCTCAACTGTTGTTGGAGAAATAACTCTTTCTCTTTTTTGATCTCTTCTCTGATTTTAGTTTTTAACTCATCTAAGGAGGAATAATCTCCCAGATCTTTTGCAAATTCATCATCCAGAGCGGGAAGGATTTTCTCTTTGATTTCCTTAATTTTGACATGAAACGAGATGGTCTTTCCTGCCCATCTTTTGTAACCAAAATCCTCAGGTAAGGCCACTTCGATTTCTCTTTCTTCTCCTAATTTCATCCCTATCAACTTCTCTTCGACCTCAGGAATGAACCTCCCACTCCCTACCTCAAGGGTAGTATCGATGGCCCTTTCTTCTTCCAGAGATTTTCCAGCCTCTTTGGCTTCATAGTCAATGATCACGTAATCCCCATTCTGAACGGGCCTTTCTTCTAAAATCGTCTTCAGACTTGCATGGAGGTTTTGTAAGGTTCGCAGTCGCTCTTCCAGTTCTTCCTCTTTTACCTCTTCCTTCTTACCTTGAATATTTAATCCGATATAGCCTTCCAACTTAATCTCTGGTTTAACCTCAATAGTTGCGGAATATTGAAAGGGGGTTCCGGGCTCAAGTTCCCCTGGATCGATTACAGGATTGTTGAGAGGCTTGAGATTTGCTTCGGAAAGGGCACTGGGATAAGTCTCCTGAATCAATTTCTGCATCACTTCTCCTTTAACATAATCTTTAAAATACATTTCCAAAATACTCCTCGGAACCTTTCCGGGCCTAAATCCTTTTATCTTAGCCTTTCTCCCTAACTCTTTATAGAAGGAATCGATTTGCTTTGAAACATCTTCTCCAGGAATCTCAATATGAATCTTCTTTTTAATCGAACTGATATCCTCTACGCTCACTTTCATGAAAAATCCCTTAAAATTTATTATTTTGAACTGGGAGTTTTGCTATTTACCAACGCCTTTTTAGATGGTGCCGAGGGCGGGATTCGAACCCGCACAGTCTCGCGACCACGAGATCCTAAGTCTCGCGCGTATTCCAATTTCGCCACCCCGGCTTTTTCCGGGAATTTAATATGGTGAGCCGTGCAGGAATCGAACCTGCAACCTACTGATTAAGAGTCAGTTGCTCTACCGATTGAGCTAACGGCTCACCCGACTCTCTCAAAAATAAGCGCGCCCGGGGAGACTCGAACTCCCGACCTGCGGATTCGAAGTCCGACGCTCTA
>JBBIRM010000034.1:0-20722 GCA_037441765.1 Deltaproteobacteria bacterium
CGATTTGCCTTTAAACATGTCCTATTTTCCATGATCACTTTCAGGAGAAGAACCTTTCTGTTTTAGATTTTGGATCTCAGGATTTAAAATTCGCAATCCTTTTCTCATCAAATCAACAGGTTTTCAACCTCGGCAATACTCTGAAAGACAAAATCTGGTTGATCGGGGCTATGTCTTATGTTTTTCAGTTTTTCCTCATCTGTGACCCCTGTGAGGACAATACCTGTGGCCATTCCTGCTTCCCGGCCGATTTTAATATCGGTCTCCAAACAATCTCCGATGAGAATACAATCTTCAGGCATCAACTCCATCATTTCCAACCCTCTCTGGATCAAGAGATGAGAGTGAATAACCTCCTGAGGCCTTGTAGGAATGCCAAGACGTGTTAATTTTTCAGCGCAATCCTCCGGTGTCTCATGAGGGTTATAGGAGATAAAAATGACCTTCTTTCCTTTCTTCCGAATAATCTGGATGACTCGATCCGCACCTAATATCAATTGATCATTCAGATAGAGCGTTCCTTCTAAATCGAAAATAAAAACCCTAAACATCTTTCAACCTTATGTTTCTATCAATCCTTCATTTAAAGAAAAAAATATCTAAGCACGACCAATGTCAGCCCGGCAAGAAAGGCTGTTGCTGGAATTGTGATCAACCAGGCGAGGATGATACTTTTTGCTACACTCCACCGAACTGCAGACATCCTTTGTCCCACTCCAACGCCTATGATACTTGAAGAAACGACGTGTGTGGTAGAGACAGGACCACCGAGCAATGCTGCGCCTAAGATGACTGAGGCGGAGGAGGCTTGAGCGCAGAAGGCATGGACAGGCCTCAGGCGATAAATTTTTGTGCCCATGGTCTTAATTATTCTCCATCCCCCAGCCACCGTTCCGAGGGCGATCATCCCAGCACAACATAAAATGACCCAGTCTGGAACATAGAAACTGGGGGAAATACCAAGTATGACCAGAGCCATGGAGATCACTCCCATTGATTTTTGTGCATCATTGGTTCCATGACTTAGGGCAAGGGCTATGGAGGAAGGAATCTGCATCCGATTGAAGAAATAGTTGATTTGCGGTGTCGCATTGCGAGAAAAACGGAAGGTGATCTTTAGACATAGCCAGCCCACAAGTAAACCTAATAGGGGAGAAAATATCAACGAAGCAGTGACATAAAGAAGTCCTCCCCACAGAATCTTATCCGATCCATAAGTAATTAGAATAGCTCCTATCATTCCTCCGATCAGTGCATGGGAGGAACTTGAGGGAAGGCCAAAAAACCAGGTGATCAGGTTCCACCCAATGGCACCGATGAGAGCAGAAATAAGAAGAAACATCGATAGATTAATGGTGGCCTGGCTGAACGTGGAGAGATCAATGATATTCTTTCCGATCATCTGGGCAACTGCTGTTCCAAAGAGAAATGGACCGATAAACTCACACACCGAAGCCAATATCAGTGCTTTTCTGGGCGAGAGGGCACGGGTGGTCACCATTGTTGCGACCACGTTTGCTGCATCGTGAAACCCATTGGAAAAATCAAAAAAGAGGGCAAGAGAAATAACTACAATCCCATACTCCATTATTCAAATACCCCATCTTGCCTATTTCTGGCCACCATTTTTACGCCTTTCTCCTAATTTCTTTTAACTTGGAGACATTCGAGGGTCTTACCTTTCATTAATCCCTCTAAGCATTTATTGCATGAGATACATTCCGATTTCCGAGGATAACCTCTTTCCCATTCGAGAATAAGGTCAGGCTTTCTTATCAACGGTCGGCTCAGCGAGATAAGATCTGCATCTCCCCTTTTCACAATTTCCTCCATAAGTTCAAACGTTCTTAATCCACCCACCAGTAAGACTGGAATTTTTACAAGACTTTTTATTTGGCTTGACCAGTGGCAAAAGTAAGCCTCTTGATCAGTGGTATTGATCCCTGTCTTAAATTCTGTATTTTCATAGCCTTTTCCTCTTAATCCCTGGCTGACCTCTAATGCATCAAAACCCATTTCGGCTAAATACTGGGCGGCGAGTTTTCCTTCATTGAATTCAAGTCCACCAGGGATACCATCCTGAACCCCTATTTTTATAAGAATGGGGTAATCCTGGCCAACCTTTTTCCTGATTTCCTGATAAATTTTACGATGAATTCGAAGACGATTCTTAAGGTCACCTCCCCAATTATCATCCCGACGATTTGTAAATGGTGAAAGAAATTGACTTAAGAGATATCCATGAGCACCATGAATCTGGATGGCATCGAATCCTGCTTCTCTTGCTCTGATTGCCCCATTGCCGAATGCTTGAATGATTTCCCAGATTTCTTCTTCTGTAAGGCCTCTATAAATACCCTTAAAATAAGGATCTTTGTCAAGAAATGAAGGACCAAGTGGAATTTGACTGACCGTTTTTGGGAATCGAGCCTCTCTTCCTGCATGGAACAATTGAACAGCGATTTTTGCACCTCGATCATGGACAGCAGTGGTTAATCGTCTAAGTCCAGAAATAAACTTATCGTCAAAAATAAAATTCTGGAATTTTGAAATTTGACCCTTCATATCAACGGTGGTGATGCCAGTGATAATCAGCCCCACTCCCCCTTCAGCAAGTTTTTTGTAAAGGTCTATCTGTTTCTCAGTAACATAACCCTCCTCAGCACAACCGTCATAGGTGGCTGAGCGAACAAACCTGTTTCTTAATTCCATATTACTGATTTTTATAGGTTCAAATAGAATTTTATCCCTCTTCATTATCTCCTCCTAAAGGTGAGAATGAGAGATATTACTCGTAGCAATTAAATCTTTATAATTATCCCCTTACCTTCCTCCATGGTCTGCTCTTATCGACTATCCCAAATGAGAATTTGTAGTAATTCGACATAAGAAATGAAACCAATTAATTAACTAACAAGAATTCTCTATGTCTCAATGAAAAAAATCTATCCTAAATTGAAACTGTTGTAAACCTCATAATATCCCCCCTGAAGAATGCAAAGCGGAGAGGGTATTTTGGGGGATTAGAAAGAAATTCTAAGATATAAACAGGTAAGAATCGAAAAATGGCTATGATTGGAGAGTGGAATTATCTCCCCAAGGGCTGAAGCGGAATTGAAAATCGGCTCCTTTCTTGAAATGACTTCTCTGCCCATCCCCTTTCATTTCGAGACAAAGGATAAGTACGTTCGATCCCCTTTTGAAGGATAGGGGTTGAGCCATGATAAGGAGATGGTTGACCTAATCTTTCTTTAATTGTAGGAGAGTTAGGATTTTGATTCCTTAAAATTACTCGGTTTGAAAGTGGCCCTTCCTTTCTCACCATTGGGGCTGGGGTAGATTCTTCCTGAGGTGTAATTTCTTGAATTTTCCGGGGTACTGGTTGGGTTACTTGCTGGGGTCTTTGAGGTTTTCTCTCCTGCACCCTGGGATGATCTGGAAGGGTATTTGGTGAAGAAATGGAATCCCTTTTCTCAGATTCAACCGGAGGTCTCCTTTCTAACATCACATCGGTTTTGGAACGCTCTGGAATCCCCTTCACAACCCGTGATGGAGTTTTGGTCTTTTCCTTAAAAAGAGGCCTTTCAACAGGAGGGGCAGAGATATTCCCTGGATTGAGAAATGGATTTTCCTTGAGGATTACCTTTGTTACCGGCTGCTTTTTAAAGAAGGAATCCTTGGGTATAGTGACAACAGCATCCTTCACCTTTGCATTAATGAAAACATTTCTCTGGATGTTGATATTGGTTCGGTTGATGTTTACACTGTAGGGCCCATAATAGCTGTGACCCAAATATATCTCACCCGGGGCCAATGGAACCCATGAAATATAATTGGGTCCAATATACCATGCCACTGCTCCAGGATGCCAAAAGATGAATCGAGGAACTGGCGGGACCCATACCCATCCATGGTGAGGAAGATAAATCCATCTTCCGTAATGGAAGGGTAACCATCCCCATGGTTCAAGAGGAATCCAACAATAAACACCTTTTCTCCAAGCCCAATGGCCATGCCGAAAGGGTGCCCATCCAACAGATACGATTGGAACCCATACGTAGTGATACTCCTGAACATAAACCCATCGACCATAGGGCTCTATTTCATATCCCCATGGTTCTAATTCAGGAGGAAGATACTTTTGGGCATAACGCCTATTAAAAATCTCATTATCCCTTGCTTCGTTCCAACGATCCCATTCGTCACTATAGTATGGCCTTCAGGCCTAACAATCAGGGTATTACCTTGAGTTAGATGAATTGGTTTCCCTTCTCCCTTCCACTCTACACTTCCCTGCATAACAGAAATCTTTGCTTCTGATGAGGTGAGATCTACCCTGAACCTTGCTGGGATATGAGATGAAAGGACGCCATAAGGAAGATCAATATATAATGAAGGGATTTCTCCTCTGGTGGGATTTCGATTAATATAGATTTTCCCTTCCACCATATTAAGATGGATAAATGATTTTGTTCGTTCAAAACTTAAAGTATTAATGTCCAATGTTGACCCTTCTCCTAACCTCACATAGGTTCCATCCTTAAGATGAATTTCAATCTTTCCATCCCATTCGGTAACGATTCTGTCCCCATTGGCAATTGGGAAGTTGATGGTAGCCTCTGTCCATTCCCCCTCGTCTCCGGTCTGAAGGAGAACCTTACCCTGAACGAGACTAATTCTACCTCCCCCCAATTCGGTCTCTGCTAATGAGGGGGAAATAGAGAGGAAAAGGATTAAAAGAATTGAAACAAGGCTAAAGACAAACCATTTTATTTTTCTCATGAAAACCACCTCTTTTTTGATTTTTAATTATTTAGACGATTAGGAATGTAAAATATTCAAAGGCTTCGTTAAAGGGTATTTTAAAAAGAATCAATAAATTTAAATTTTTGGCTCAAAGTATTCATTTCCTATGGGATTGTTTTAAAAATTTTGGAATGATGCTGGAGGACATTTCCTAATCTACTACGCCAGAAAAGGTAGATATGAGTTGAGTTTCCATTAAAGGGCTGAACAGAAATTTGATGGCTTTTCTCTTTTAATGCCTTTTCAAAATTCCGATTCCCCTGGGTTATCCATTTAAAATTTTCATTCATTCCATAGTCAAAATAAATCCATTGAGGAAGGCTTTGGATTCCCATTTTTCTCAATATAGTCAATGGGTTATTCGAACGGATGTAATCCTTATCAAGATATGAATGAGAAAAAAGTTTCTTAGGTTCGAGACGTCCAAAGACCTCTAAAAACTCAGGGATGACCATTTTGAGCATTAACTTGTCAGTTAAAAGTTCGAGATCAAGAAGCCCACTCTGGCTACTAATTGATTGAAAAAGATGAGGGTATTTCAGGCCCAATTTCATTGCCCCAAATCCACCCATTGAAATCCCTGCAAGACCCCTCTTATTGAGAACCCTATCTCGATAGGGAGATAGAGAATGGATATACTCCACAAGTTCAAGAAAATAGGTTTCATACATTCCCAATGCCCCGGGTTTCATATAAAAAAAGGGAAGGATTGAATAATTAAAGGCCTCCCCTTGATGGAAATGATCACAGGCTTTGGGACTTTTGGTTTCAGGGAAGAGCCTCTTTCTCTCATTTTCGTCGGTATAAAATCCATTGTCTCCATCAGGGAGGATGAGGATCATCTTTTGGAGGGATTGAAAGGTGTCATCTAAATTTCTCCCAGGGTAAAGGTTATAGGAGATGATTGACTTGGCAATCTCCTCGGGCGAATAATCATTTTTGGAAAGCCCACCATGGAGGGAAACCTCCTCAAAGCGTTCTTTTAATGACCTTTCCAAATCTTTATAGGTACTGTTTTTTGAATCCATCATGGCATAGGCAATGGGAGCAATATCTTGATGGAGAAGCCAGTGGTATTCTTCTTCTTTAACCTCACAAAGAATTCTTTTTGCCTTCTCTGGAGACCGCACCTTCCACCACATCCCTGTGCGATGGAAATTATATCCATGAAGGAGAAATAGGACAGGGTATCTCTCTTCATGATTCCGATAATAGTCTTCGGGTAAAACGACAAAAAATCCCTTTTCCTTACCCAGAGAATTTGAAAAGAACGTCTCGTATCGGACTAAATATTGGAACTTCTGAGATGGTTTGGGACTGAGGAGATAGGAGAGTTCTGGATCTTCAAAACAGCAGGGAAGGTCCGCACAGAGGATTTCAAATGGCATCATCATTAAGAAAGGGATGAAAAAGATGAGGAATAAACTTTTAGCCCTAAATGGCGTCTTTCCTAATTTTCCAGTCATAAAAAACCAACTCCAGGAGCCCTTTTCCCCGATACACTTTATGAGGTTTCTGAAAAAGTATTTAAAATGTAACACTTTAGTTGTTTAAAAATCTTTGGGATTCGTTTAATGTCTCGTAGGGCAAGCCCTTGTGGCTTGCCGAACCCTCATCAATATGTCACTTATTTAATGCTCCCATTAATAGATCCTCAGTGTTCGGATTCGAAGGGTTTGGAACCCTACCTCCCCAGTCTTTTCAATGACTTTTCAGAAGTCTCCTTATGAGACTTCTGAAAAAGTATTTAAAAAGAGTTTCATAGACTGGGGAGGTGGGGTGAAAAAAAGTCTTCGAGCGGATACCTTTAACAGTTTGGCACTATTGATTAATTCCCTTAAAATGTTTGTCTTTCTCTTAAACGATTGTTAACAAATTAACTTCTTATGCCCGCATTCGAAGGGTTTGGAACCCCACCTCCCCAGTCTTTTTAATGATTTTTCAAAAATCTCCTTCATCAGAACTTGACAAGTTTTAAAAAACTGATAAGATTATAAAAACTATAAAAAGGAAAAATCAAATGAACCGAAATAGAAAAAAACTACTACCCTATTTATTCATCCTTATCACTCCTTTTATTTTTCTTCAGGCATCCTGTTCCAATCTCCCTATTATTGGGAAAAAGGAACCAAAGCCTGATAAAGCAACCGCGGCAAAAACCGTAACTGTTGAAGGGTTGGAGACCTACAAAGGCGTAAATCCACAGAGAGAGGAAATACCTCCTTCAAAAAGACCTCCTTCTCAACCTGCCCCTCCAAAAAGAGAGACAGGAACCACGGTGGCCTCCGTCCCTTCAAGACCTTTTTATAGCCCCACCCTTCCCTTCTTTCAGATGGGCTTTAAGAAAAAAGTGGTGATCCTGGACTTCGAAAACCAAACAACCTATAAGGATGAAAAGATAGGGGAGGCAGTCGCAAAAAAACTCACGGATAAACTTGAAGCGACTCAGAGAGTGGTGGTGATGGACAAGACCGTTGTCTCGGATATGTTAACCCGTGAAGGAGTGAAATTCGAAAACCTCTCAGATCCATCTGTGATGAAACGTGCCAACCAGTCCCTTGGCATTCAGGCCTTTGCACTTGGAACGGTCACCGATGTAAGCATCCTCTCCTCAAAATCCTCTGAGACCTCTGAGGAGGAGGTTTCCTTTGCGACCTCAAAGGTGGAGGTTAGGCTCATCGATGCCTCCACCGGGAATCTGCTGAAAACATTTATTGGCAGAAGTCCAATCTTCGGGACAAAAGAGATGGGTGAATATAGCAGAAGCAAGGCGGTGATGAAGGCCATTGATTTCAGTCTTGACGATATCCTCGAGGGATTCCTTCGGCAGCTCGACCTTATCGACTGGACCACCACCATTGCAAAAATTGAAGGAGATAACATTTATATCAATGCAGGTAAACTCTCAGGTCTCAGGATTGGAGACTCCCTCGAAGTCTATGAGCCTGGAAAGGAGATCATCCATCCTGCCACCAAACTTTCCCTCGGATGGACCACAGGTCAATTGAGGGGAGTGATCGAGATTACAGACCTCTTTGGGGTGGATGCCGCCGTTGGGAAAGTGGTCCAGGGCCAGGGCTTCAGCTCCAATGACATCGTCAAATCCACCCTCCGATAACATAGGAATTTTATGTAAATTATCATTCTGTTAGATAAGGGATAAGGAATTGTTATACAAAAAGGTATCCTACAAAAAACAGATTCAGGCGCTTTTAGAGATCAGTAAGGCGATCTCTTCAGATCAGTACCTGGATGATATCTTAAAACTGATCGTCACCCTTACTGCCAATGTGATGGATTCAAAAATCTGTAGCCTCTGGATACTCGATGAGAAAGAAAAGGTCTTAAGGATCCGGGCCACTCAGGCGATGAGTGAGGAATATCTGAAAGAACGAAGTTTAAAGTTAGGGGAGGGGGTGGTGGGTTATGTGGCCCAGAACAACAAACCTCTCTCCATCTTGGACGTTTTAAAGGAACCCCGCTATAAAGAGAAAGAACTTGCCAAAAAAGAGGGACTTGTCTCTATGCTCAGCGTTCCCATGGTGGTGAAGGATAAGGTCATCGGGGTGATAAATGTCTACACCTCTTATCCCCACGAATTTACAGATACTGAAAAGGCGGTCCTCACGATGGTAGCCAATCAGGCAGCCATCTGTATTCAAAATACAGAATTGATGGTCCAAACCAAGGTCATTCAGGAGGAACTGGAAACCCGCAAATTGGTAGAAAGGGCCAAAGGGATATTGATGAAACAGCACGGTCTCAGTGAAGATGAAGCCTTCAGACGGATTCGTAAGGCAAGTATGGATAGTCGCAAGACCATGCGCCAGATTGCGGAAGCCATACTCTTGACTGAAAAAATGAGAGGGTAATTGCCTCTGCCAAACTTTTATTAACATTCAAATCAATTGCCATCATTCTTTGAGGGGTAAATGTCTTCAACATTTTTCGTTAACCCTCGAACCAATCCCGAATTAAAGAGCCTTCATGACATCCTCTCCCTCCACACACCCCGTCAACTTCAAGATTACTTTCTGGGAATGATCGCTATCCTATCTGAATACTTTCCAATTGGATATTCCTCCCTCCTCCTTCAGGATTCCCAAAAAGACCTCCTTCGAGTTGAAGCGGTCTATGGAATAGAAAGAGAAAATCACACTTCTACCTGTAGCAATCGAAGGGGGACGATCGGAAAGGTCCTTGAGTCAAAACAACCAATGGCCATTCATAATATAAACTCAGAACCCCTCTATGAAAAAATGGTAAAGGAGGGGAAGAAGGTGGATCGGATCTATCCTCCACTCCTCTGCGTTCCTCTTTTGACGGATGATGCTGCTTGGGGTATCATTATGATTAATTCCCTTTATGGGGTTAGAGATAGGTTTGATGAGGATTTTCAATTTCTCACCCTTCTCTCTGCCATTGTCTCTCCGGTCATTCAACGGTATCGATTAAAAACACACCCCTCCTACCTCGATGAGATCCTCGAAGAAAAACTCAACGAGGTCATCCATAAGATTGATCCCTATGTGGAAACGAAAGCCAATATGGGTGTCTACAATGACATTGTTTCTCTCGTGGAGAAAAGTCTGATTAAATCCGCATTAAAAAAGATGAATGGTGTTCAAACCGCTACTGCTCAGTTTTTGGGGATTAATAGAAATACGCTTCGAAAAAAGATAAAGGAATTGAGGATTAAAATAAAGTAATAACCCACCTTGATCGTCCCCTTGCAAAAAACCGATTAAAGAGTAAAAATAATTCCTGTGAAAAATTCTGAAAATTTCTCAAAAATTGAGTCCCTGTGTAAACAATGGGGATGTTCCCTTTTTGGAGTAGCAGATTTTCACTCTTTCAATAAAGGGGAGGTTCTTCTTCCCTCCTCTTTAATTGACCAATTTCCATTTGCCATTTCAGTAGGGTACCCCCTTTCTCTATCCATTCTAAGTGAAATCGAAAAACAGCCTACCCCTCTCTATTTCCACCACTACCAGAGGGTAAATATCCTGCTCGATATGGTTGGGCTGGTTGTCAGTTCAACGATTCAAGGCCTCGGATATAAGGCCCTCCCGATCCCTGCTTCTCAGATTGTAGATTGGAAAACCCAGAGGGCTCACCTTTCTCATAAACATGTTGCCATGGCAGCAGGGTTGGGATGGATCGGAAGGAATAATCTCCTTGTCAACGAAAAATTTGGATCACATCTTCGCCTGATCACCATCCTTACTGACCTCCCTCTCATGGTCAACTCACCCCTATCAATAGATTGTGGTTCCTGCATGGACTGTCTATCAGTTTGCCCTGTGGGTGCAATTAAAGAAAAGCAAGAAGATTTTGACCATCTCAGGTGTTATGAACAATTAAGAGTCTTTGCAAAAACCCTCCATTTTAGCCATAATATTTGTGGCATCTGTGTCAAGGCCTGTCGGGGTCAAAAAAACATATAGGGCAGAGTGCATAGAGAATAACTAAAATCCGTGACTGTGTTTCGTGTCATGGGCAAGACACGGACACGATCTTTGAACAGGATATTGGGATGAGGGATTATGATGTGATTGTGGTGGGTGGAGGTCATGCAGGAATTGAGGCCTCCCTGGCTTGTGCCCGAATGGGACATCCCACCCTGCTCATTACCCAAAAGATTGAGCAGATCGGTTATATGTCCTGTAATCCAGCAGTGGGCGGATTGGCCAAAGGACACCTCGTCAAAGAGATCGATGCCTTAGGTGGAGAAATGGCAAAAGCAACGGATGAAACCGGAATACAATTTCGCCAACTTAATACAGGAAAAGGTCCTGCAGTCCGTTCCTCCAGAGCGCAGGTGGATCGTAATGCATACAGAGTAAGAATAATCAGGGCTGTTCAATCCCAGAAAAACCTCACCCTCCATCAGGCCACTGTAGAAGAAATTCAGGTTGAAAGAGATCGAGTCGTTGGCGTAAGAACCGATTCCAATGAGGTCATTTTAACTCAAGCCCTCGTCCTTGCCCCAGGAACTTTTATGAACGGTCTTATCCATATTGGACTTGACCATTTCCCTGCAGGGAGAATGGGCGACCCCCCATCTATTGGGCTATCAGATTCATTAAGAAAATTGGGCTTTAGAGTTGGAAGATTAAAGACTGGGACAACCCCGAGGCTTGATGGAAGAACCATTAACTTTAAGAAACTCACTCCCCAATATGGGGATGAAAATCCCATCCCCTTCTCCTTCTCTACGGAAAAGATCGATACAGAACAAGTTCCCTGCTACATTACCTATACCAACCCAACGACTCACGAAATCATCCGGAGTGGACTTGATCGCTCTCCACTTTATTGTGGAATTATCAAAGGGATTGGACCGAGATACTGCCCATCCATTGAAGACAAGGTGGTAAGGTTTGCAGATAAGAATAGGCATCAAATCTTCCTCGAACCTGAAGGAAGGGACACTTATGAATACTACCCTAATGGGATTCCAACAAGCCTTCCCCTTGATATTCAGATCAGGATGCTTCACTCCATCGAGGGGCTTGAAGAGGTGAAGATGATTCGGCCAGGCTATGCGGTGGAGTATGATTTTGTGGATCCTACGGAATTAAAACCCTCGCTCGAAACAAAAAGGATTAAAGGTCTATTCCATGCAGGTCAAATCAATGGGACTTCAGGTTATGAGGAGGCTGCTGCTCAGGGGATCATGGCAGGGATCAATGCTGTGATGTATATTGAAGGAAGACAACCACTTATCCTGAAGCGGTCCGATGCCTATATCGGTGTATTAATTGACGATCTGGTCACCAAGGGAACTTCTGAGCCTTATCGGATGTTTACCTCCCGAGCAGAATATCGACTCCACCTTAGAGAGGATAACGCTGACTTGCGATTGAGGGAGAAGGGATACGAAATGGGTTTGGTAAGTGAAAAAGATTATCAAACTTTTAAAGAAAAGAAAAAACTGATTGAAAAAACCCTTTTTAAAATTTCCAGCCTTAAAATCAACCCCACAAAAGAGAATAATGAAATCCTCCAGCAATGGGGAAGCGCTCCCTTAAAAAAGGATGCCACTTTACAGGAGATCCTAAAAAGACCAGAAATTCATTTGCAACATCTGAGCGCCTTTGATCAAGGGATCAAGGATATTCCAAAAGAGGTTTTGGAACAGATTGAGATCCAGGTGAAATACGATGGCTATATGAGGAGGCAGGAGGAGCAGATTGAAAGATTTAAAAGGCTGGAGGAGATTCGTTTTCCTGAAGGATTCGATTTCAATAAGGTCATGGGGCTTTCAACCGAGGTTAGGGAAAAATTGGTAAAGATAAAACCATTTTCTCTGGGCCAGGCCTCACGCATCTCAGGGGTTACCCCTGCTGCTATCTCGATTCTTATGGTAAACCTGAAGAAACAGGGATGCCTTTAATTTCTGGAATTTTTCATTATGAATTTTATTTTTGTGGAAGGATGATAACCTTGATTGAATCTTTCGCTTCAGAAACAAGGTGAAACCCCTTGCCGATTTCAGCAAGAGGAAGGCGATGGGTAACCATTTCGTCAAGAGGCAATCGGTGAGATCTGATCAACTCAATGGCCTGAAGGATATCGATGGGGGCTCCCCCATAGGTGGAAAGAAGTGTAATCCCATCATTCCAGAAGTCAAAAAATGGGAAGACAAAATTAAGATCGGGCTGAAGTGGAGCGAAACATAATACGGTTCCCCCTCGATCCACAGATTTTAGAGCCTGAATGTAGGCAGAAATGGCCCCTGCACAGACAATTACAAGATCAACCAACCTGCCTTGATTCCTTTCCCTAACCTCGGTAGGATTGACATCCTTTGCAAAAAGGACTTCATCCGCTCCAAATCTCTCTGCTGCTGCCAAACGATACTCATCAATATCAGAGGCAATCACCCTCCCTGCTCCTGAGGCGCGAGCCAGGGCAATATGAAGGACCCCAGAGATACCACTTCCAATGACAAAGACACTCTGCCCGGGTCTAAACCTGGCAAGTCTCTGACCCCGAAGCACACAAGCAAGCGGTTCGATAAAGACCCCTTCCTCAAAAGAGATTTCCTCGGGCAGTATAAATGTGCCACGATCGACATTAATTCTTGGAACTCGAATATACTCCGAGAACCCCCCGGGATCAAAATTGGTACTCCTTAAAGTATCACAGAGCGTATGATGGCCATTGAGGCAGTAGTGACAGGTATTGCAAGGTACATGGTGGGAGACGAACACCCGATCGCCAATCCTGTAACGATCCACCCCTTTCCCAACCTCCACTACCTCTCCTGTAATCTCATGGCCAAGCACCCGAGGAGCCTTTTTGATTCGATACCATTCCATCACATCACTTCCACAGATGCCACTTGCCATCACTTTTACTAATAGTTCTCCTGCTCCAATAGTTGGGATGGACATCTCCTCAAGCCTTACATCCCTGTTATTATAATACATGGCCACCCGCATAAATTAACTTAAAATTTGTAGAGGGCATGGAGTAAATCGCTTATCGCAATTAAAACCCAATGCCCAATGCCTTCTGCCCTATGCTCCTTTCCTGTTCAAATATTTCACTTGCTTCTTTGACGCTTGCCTTTTCGTGGATGATAGCACGCAGGGCCTTGATCATGGCCACCGGATAATCATGCTGCCAGATATTTCTCCCAAGGTTTACGCCAATCGCACCCTTCTCCATTCCGTCGTGGACAAACTCAAAGACCTCCAATTCCGTATCCACCTTAGGCCCCCCTGCCATAACCACCGGAACCGGACATCCCTGGACAACCTTATCAAAATTTTCACACCAATATGTCTTCACAATCCTTGCCCCCAATTCGGCTGCAATCCTGCAACTCAAAGCCAGATAACGAGCATCCCTCTTCTCCAATTCCTTCCCCACAGCGGTGACCGCCATCACTGGAATCCCGTATTTTTCTCCTTCGTCAACAAGCCTTGCAAGGTTCAGGAGGTTTTCTTTCTCATGCTCACTTCCGACGAAGATTGAGATGCCCACTGCAGAGGCATTGAGTCGTATGGCCTCCTCCATGGAAGTCGTGATCCCCTCATTGGAAAGATCTTTCCCCACCATGCTCGTCCCACCTGACACCCTGAGGATGATGGGTTTGGTATGTTCAGGATCGATCGATGAACGAAGCACTCCCCTTGTCACAAAGATGGCATCACAGTAGGGGAGTAATGGTTTAATAGTCTCTCCAGGTTTTTCCAACTTGCGGGTAGGCCCTTGAAAATAACCATGATCAATGGGTAAAAATAGGCAATGTCCATCTGATTGAATCAATTGTGCCAAACGATTCTTCATCCCCCATTCCATAACGCCTCCCATATTTCGGATTTTGGAATTTTTATTTTAGAATATATTTTACCACCAGGTCACCAACTTCTGAAGTCGAATAACCCATCTTTCCAGCACTGAGGTTCTTTACATGCCTTCCAACAACATTCACGATTGCCTTTTCAATTGCCTTTGAAGCCTCTTTCTCGCCTAAATAATCAAGCATCATCTGGCAGGCTGAGATTGCTGCGAGAGGGCTGACTACCCCCTGGCCAGTATATTTGGGTGCAGATCCCCCTATTGGTTCAAACATGGAAACCCCATCTGGATTGATGTTTCCTCCAGCGGCAATTCCCATTCCTCCCTGAATCATTGCCCCTAAATCGGTGATAATGTCTCCAAACATGTTGTCCGTAACAATGACATCAAACCATTCTGGGTTTTTAACCATCCACATACAGATGGCATCCACATGGGCGTAATCGATCTCAATATCCTCATACTCCCTGGCCACTTCATGAAAAGTTCTCTCCCATAGGTCAAAGGCATAGGTAAGGACATTTGTTTTTCCACAGAGAGTCACCTTTTTCATCCTGTTCCTTTTCCGACAATATTCAAATGCAAAACGGATACATCGCTCAACACCCTTTCGAGTATGAATCGCCTCCTGGATAGCAATCTCATCTGGTGTGCCCCGTTTGAAGAAACCTCCCGCCCCCATGTAGGCCCCCTCGGTATTTTCCCTAATAACAACAAAATCAATATCTTCAGGCCCCTTATCTTTTAAAGGCGTCTCCACCCCGGGATAGAGTTTTACAGGCCGAAGGTTGATATACTGATCGAGTTGAAAACGAATCTTTAACAGAATCCCCTTTTCCAAGATACCTGGCTTGACCTCGGGATGGCCAATTGCTCCCAGGTAGATGGCATCCATCCCCTTTAACTCCTCCAGGAGATGATCGGGGAGGGTCTCGCCTGTCTTCAAATATCTTTCTCCACCCAGATCAAAATGCTTAAGTTGATATTTAAAATTAAATTTTTCTCCTACCGCTTTTAGAACCTTCAACCCCTCTGCAATCACCTCGGGTCCGGTCCCATCGCCTGGAATCACAGCAATCTTATACATATTCCACCTCGACCACCAAATACAAATTAGAATAAATGGAACAATGAAATAATGGAAGGTTGAGTTGAAATTTTTTTATCCATTTATTGGATCACCCGATATTTCGTCGTTCCAAATTAACGCTATTGCCCTATCCTTTTCATCTGAGCCATCTCAATGCCTTTTTCCCAATATCGGTCCGGTAATGAACTCCCTCCCAATATATCTTTTTTACCGCTTGATAGGTTCGTTCAATCGCCTCAGGGATATCCTTACCTAAACCTGTCACACCTAAAACCCTCCCTCCACTGGTGACCATCCTTCCTTCCTTAATCTCTGTCCCTGCATGAAAGACAAAGATATCCTCCATGCATGAGACCTCCTCAAGCCCTTCTATTACCTTTCCCTTCTCATAATCTCCTGGATAGCCTTTCGATGACATTACCACACAGACAGATGCACGCTTGTCCCATTCGATTTTGCAATGGGAGAGAGTCCCGTTCATACATGCTTCAAGAATGGGAACCATATCATCTTTCATCCTCACTAAGGCAGGCTGAGTTTCTGGATCTCCAAATCTTGCATTAAATTCTAAAACCTTTGGTTGACCTTCGTGAATCATTAACCCTGCATAAAGGACTCCTTTGTAAGGCCTCCCCTCTTCTGCCATTCCCTTAATAATGGGCCTTAAAATCTTCTCCATAATTCTTTCATTTACCTCTTCGGTCACCACAGGTGCTGGAGAATAGGCACCCATTCCCCCTGTATTTGGGCCCTGATCCCCATCAAAGATTGGTTTATGGTCCTGTGATGATGCAAGGGGAAGAATGCTATTACCATCTGTGAAGGCAATATAGGAGGCCTCCTCTCCTGTTAAGTATTCTTCAATGACTACCTGATTGCCTGCTTCCCCAAAAACCTTTTCCACCATGATCATGTCAATGGATTGAATGGCTTGTTCAACGGTTTTACAGATCATTACTCCTTTGCCTCCTGCAAGACCATCTGCCTTAATTACAACTGGGGCTCCTTGTTTGCGAACATATTTGACAGCCTCCTCTCGATCAGAAAAAATCTCATAAAAGGCTGTAGGTATATGATACTTTTTCATCATCTCTTTAGCAAAGGCTTTACTGCCTTCGATTTCTGCAGCCTTCTTACTGGACCCAAAAATAGAAAGCCCTCTCGATTCGAAAAGGTCAACAATCCCTCGGGTCAGTGGTTCCTCCGGACCAACCACCGTAAGATCAACCTTCTCTTTCAATGCAAATTCAAGGAGGCCATTTAAATCATTTGCCTTGATTGGGACAAGGGTTGCCTGTTTTGAGATGCCTGCATTTCCTGGAGCACAATAGAGTTTCGATACCTTTGGGCTCTGAGCAATCTTCCAGACTAAGGCATGCTCCCTGCCCCCACCACCCACGACCAGTACCTTCATATTTTACCCCGTGATTGGTGGTTTGTGATTCTTATAAATTCACGACTCCCCAATTAGTGCCTAAAGTGTCTCATCCCTGTAAAGACCATGGCAATGTTATATTCATCTGCAGCAGCGATGACCTCATCATCCCGTATCGAACCACCTGGCTGAATGATGGCTGTGGCACCTGCCTCTGCTCCTGTATCCACCCCATCCCTAAATGGAAACATTGCATCGGATGCCAAAACCGTTCCCTTGGTCGATGACCTTGCCTTCATCACAGCCAACCGGGTGGAATCCACTCGACTCATCTGACCTGCTCCAATTCCAATGGTTCGATCTTCACGAACAAGAACGATGGCATTAGATTTCACATGTTTGGCAACTTTCCAACCAAAGGCCATGGCCCTCTTCTCCTCTTCTGTTGGCTTCCTCCTGGTCACCACCCTCCATTGTTCCATTGGAACCTTACCTAAATCTCTATCCTGAACAAGAAGCCCCCCTACCACCTTTCTGAGATCAAACCCCTTCTGGATTATGAGAGGATGAAGTGGAGGGGTCTGAAGGATTCGGAGATCTTTTTTGGTCTTTAGGATTTCGAGGGCCTTTGGTTCGTAGCCAGGAGCAATAATGGCCTCAAGAAAGATATCCATCATCTCCCTTGCAGTCTCCTCATCTACAACCCGGTTAAAACCAACAATTCCACCAAAGGCAGAAACTGGGTCGCAGTCTCTTGCCTTTCTATAGGAGTCGGCTAAATCTTTATAGGAGATGGCCGCCCCGCAGGGATTATTATGCTTAATAATAACGGTGGCAGGTTCTTCAAACTCTTTAACAGTCTCATAAGCAGAATCAATATCGAGAATATTATTAAATGAAAGTTCTTTCCCATGGAGTTGAAGTGCATTGGAAACAGAAGGCTCTGTCACCAGATACTCTCTGTAAAATGCTGCCCTCTGATGGGGATTTTCCCCATATCGCAACTCTTGAACCTTTTTGACCTGAAAGGTAAAGGTTTCTGGAAACTCATGTATTCTTTTTCCTCCCTCGATCTGACCCAGGTAATTTGAAATGGCACCATCATAGCGGGCGGTGTGCTGGAAAACCTTCTTTGCTAGCCTGAAATTTGTCTCCACAGAGATCTCTCCCCTCTCCTTCAATTCGGAGATGACCGATTCATAATCATCTGGATCGACCACCACGGTTACATCAGGATAATTTTTAGCAGCGGACCGTAACATTGTAGGTCCACCGATATCTATATTCTCAATCGCCTCCTCGAGGGAGCAATCCGGCTTTGCTATGGTTTCCTCAAAAGGGTAGAGATTGACAGCCACAAGGTCAATGGGAAGGATCCCATACTCGTTCATCTTCTCGACGTGTTCCTTTTTGGAACGTTGACCTAAAAGCCCTCCGTGGACTTTTGGATGAAGTGTCTTCACCCTCCCATCAAGCATCTCTGGAAACCCAGTATATTCAGAGATGTCCTTTACTGAGATTCCGCTCTCCCTTAAAGTTTTTGCCGTCCCGCCAGTTGAAAGGATCTCAATTCCCATCTCTGCCAATCCTTTCGCAAACGAAACAATTCCCCTCTTATCCGATACACTCACAATTGCTCTTTTGATCTTCCCCATAAGTTTTCCTCCGCTTATAAGGGTTTAAACCTTAAATCCTGTAATCCACATTCCGCATTCGAATTAAAAACCCAATTCTTCTCCTACAATAATGATCAGAATGTCAGTAAGCGATGGCCTTCTTTCAATAATCGAGATAATACGACAGATTCGGTTTGGAGAATTACAATCCACACACTTGCCTAACCTGGCACATGGAACATCAATATTGAGACGCCTTGCATTTAGAGGGGCTGACACATTTCTTATCCTTTTAATGGCCTCCTGAATGTCCTCCACAATCTTATTAAACCCAGCAACCAGGATCACCTTCCCTGGACCGAAATGGATGGAATTAACCCTGTTTCCAATTCCATCAATATTTACCAGTTCCCCGTTTAGCGTGATGGCATTTACACTGCTTAGAAAGCAATCAGAGGTCATCTGGGACTTTCGAATCTCGAGAACCACTTCCTTAGAAAGCCCTGGTTTCCAATGATTGTAGAGGGAATGGCCCTGAGCCTCGAGTCTTTCTAAAATCCCCAATTCCCTGATGGTGACAGAACCTCCTGTCCCAATTCTCTGTTTGGGGCTGACTTGTCTTAAGACTTCCTCCACTGCGGATTCTCTATCTCTTAAATAGATCGCTTTAAAATCGTGGGCCTCCAACTTCTCTATCGCTCTCCTAGCCCTCTCTTCGATCCACCATTCCTTGATCGGATCCATAAGGCACTCCTTTCTTTATCAAATATTTGAGAAATTATTCATAACGACTGCCTTCACCTTTCGTTTAAACCGAACTTTCTCTAACCATAATTATCCTCTCTTACAGAAGGGGATAATTATAACCTCCTTGTGCCCTCCGCAGGCAGGGGAGGTTAGGAGGGATTTAAAGATATTATTTCAAGATGATCACCTTTGAAGGTGTTGGCCAAATAGGAATCATAATATTGAAAAATATTGTTCTAATTCATAATCGGTTACCCTTGCCCTATACCTTTCCCACTCAACCTTTTTATTCTCTATATATTGGTGAAATACATGGTCTCCTAATGTTCTCCTCACCAATTCACTCTTTTCAGTAATCTGAATCGCTTCATAAAGATCTTCTGGAAGGGATTCAATCCCAAGCCTCTTTCTTTCCTCATCCCCCATCTCATAGACATTTCGTTCTATGGGATCTTTTAAAGGATATTTCTTCTCAATCCCTTCAAGACCTGCGGCAAGCATCACCGAAAATGCCAGATAGGGATTACAGGCCGGGTCAGGAGATCGATACTCCACCCTTGTGGCTAACTCCTTCCCAGGTTTATATACAGGGATGCGAATGAGATCTGAGCGATTCCTCTGTGCCCAGGAGATGTAAACAGGTGCCTCATATCCAGGCACTAAACGCTTATAGGAATTTACCCACTGGTTGGTAATCAATGTGATCTCCCTTGCATGTTTCATCAATCCAGCAATATAGTGCTTTGCTATGCTCGAAAGGTGGTATTTATCTTTTGGATCAAAGAAGGCATTCTTCTTTCCACGGAATAGGGATTGATGGGTATGCATTCCGCTGCCGTTAACTCCGAATATGGGTTTCGGCATAAAACTGGCATAGACCCCATTTTTTAAGGCAACCTCTTTGACCACCAATCGATAGAGCATGGTGCTATCCGCCATGGTTAGGGCATCTGTGTATTTGAGGTCTATCTCGTGCTGACTTGGTGCAACTTCATGATGAGAATACTCAACAGGAATCCCCAACTCCTCCAAGATAACGGCTGTCTGTTTTCTCAGGTCACTGGCCACATCGAGAGGTGTTAAATCGAAATATCCCCCTGAATCAAGAGGCTCAGGTTTGCCTGTTGATTTTTGAAAATAGAAATACTCTAACTCAGGGCCAACATAGAAGGTAAACCCCATCCTCTTTGCTCGCTCTAAGTTCTTTTTTAATACCCAGCGAGGGTCTCCCTGGTGTGGCCTTCCATCTGGTTCCAGGATATCACAAAACATCCCTGCTACCACATGATCATTTGCCTTCCATGGAAGTATACGAAAGGTGTTAGGGTCGGGCATGGCAACCATATCGCTCTCATCGATTCGGACAAAACCAAGAATGGATGAACCATCAAAGCCCATTCCGTCCTCCAATGCCCTCTCCAGTTCACGAGCAGTGATGGCAAAACTCTTTAAAAATCCTAAGATGTCTGTAAACCAGAGCCTGATAAATCTGACCTGCCTCTCTTTTGCAAGGCGAAGGACATCTTTCTTACTCAAATTGGCCATTGTTAGCCTCCTTTTTTCCAAAATTAACTATCACTTTTACCATAATCTGATAGTCGGGTCAACCCATACGATTTATTCCATAAGAAAAGCCCAACAGTCCTACTCAGGGTGATAATAAAATTCCTTTTGGAGTGAAAGTAATCCCTCACTTAATGGGGGGAATTATATGGATCGGGTAGGGATATCTCCGAAAATCTTATATAGCGGGTCGGTTAATAGAATGTCTGA
>JBBIRM010000035.1:0-20545 GCA_037441765.1 Deltaproteobacteria bacterium
ATGCATTTTTATACACCCATTTCAATTACCACAAAAATCCGTCATGAGCCAAAAATTTTTTATTTAAGGAGGCATTGAGATGAGAAATTTAATGAGAATATGGGTTATCGTTTTTTTTCTCTTAATGGCTATAGTGGCTATTAGGGGGTTGCTTGCTCAGGAGAATTATTCTGTTTTGACTGGGAAGGTTTTGGCAATAGAGATGAGGAGGTGGATGGAGGTTCAGAATGAACAGGATAAAACGGTTGTGAATTTTAGAATTGGTCGGAGGACCGTCTATACTCCTCATCGTTACCCCCTTGCAGGGGAAAGGGTTAAGGTAGAATATTTGATCCACCGTGGAGTGCCTGTTGCCTATAAGGTGACAATTCTCGGCCCCGAAGCTCAGAAATAGGGAAGGGGAAGGCATGGATGATACAGGATGACCCTTCAGAGATGGACCAATAGAGTGCCCTTGCATCTTCTGGAGATAAATATAAGGTTAACTCAGTGTAGGGTTTCTTTCGCAATCCATTCCATAACATCCCCGTTGGTCTTGTTATCACATAGGATTTTAAATTAGAACCCAGGGTGAGAAGACTTGGTATCCATCCCCTTACATTTGGCCTGACCGATAGATGAACTTCATCGTTGAGATCGAGACGGTAACGTGTGGGCATCTCCTCTATTCCCCAAAATTTCATTTCAGAGGCGAAGGCTTCTCTATCATTACCCGGTCTGATCTTGATCCTCTTAGGTTTTAAAAAGGTGGCCTTATTCCGAATGGTGAAGGGTTTAGGTGGAATGGGTGCGCCCCAAAGATCAAATTTTTCTATCATTAATTCTTTTAACAGGATACCTTTTGCCTTTATCTGGACCCTTTTATGAGTAAGGTCGAAAAGGGTATAGATCTTTGAGGTGAGGGCAAGCTGATACTCTGATTGGAGGAGGCGATTTTCGAAACCCAATCTATAGAGATCAGAAATTGATAAAGCCTCTGTGCAAAAAAAGATGATAGTAATGAGAGAAATAAATCTTAAAGAGGTCATTAAAAGATCAATACCTTTGTCCCTATCGGCACAGTTTCATAAAGCGTTTTAAGATCTTGGTCACCCATTCGGATACATCCGTGGGTGATATTTTTCCCAAGAAGCCTTGTGTAAAGTGTTCCATGGATGAAATATCCGTTTCCAAATCCTAAGGCGTAATCTCCTAATGCCCCTGGCTCAGCCCGCTCCCAAAATTTTTTAGGGATAGGTTTCCCCTCTTCTATAAAGGCCCAATCAGGTTTAATCCATGTAGGGTTCTCATATTTTGTTTGGATAAAAAATTCCCCCCTTGGAGTCTCAAATATCCATTCCCTTCTCCCCGAAGGTTCCCTGAGTACACTCCCGCTTCCACAGGAGACAATCGCCTTCAAGATAGTTCTTTTGCCCTGCTTAAGATAGAGGAGGTTGTTTGCAGTATCAACAACAATATAGAGACCCTTCGGTTTAAGGGATTCGATCTTTCTTCTGATGAGGAGATTTTCAAATTTTAAGGAAGAAGCCGCCTTTTTTTCAGGTGCAATGGAGCCCACAAAATTTCTTCTCATCTTCCAGGAGATAATATATCCTAACGCATCCATTAGGACGAGGAGAGAAAATAAGCCTATTAAAATCTTAATTAGTATTCTCCTGTCCACGGCTTCTCTGTATATTGGTCAATATGGAAGATAGACTATTTTTTTCACCCAAAGCCCCGATGATTGTCACAGGCGTCCCTATATCGACTAAGGAATAGAGTTCTTCCATGTAAACGTTGTCAACCGAAATGCACCCATCGGTCAATCCTTTATGACCCCCTCCATGGATCTCAATGAGACCACCAATAGTGGTCCCCTTTTCCAGGAGCCCCTTCTTCTTAGCATTACTAAACTCCCTCCTGTCATTTTCATTGGGATAGTTAATAAGCAAGGCTTTATAGAATTTACTCCTTGGATTTTTTCCGATGATTCGGTACCTCCCCTCTGGGGTGGCATGGTCTTTGGCATGGCGCTTATTTAACCAACTCCTCTTACCCAACCCTATAGGATAATGCTTTATAGGTTTCCCTCCTTTATACAATACCAATCTTTTTTCAGATTTGATGATAAGGACACAGTAGATGTCCTTTTCCCTCGACTCTTCAACTGTCTCTTTTGCCCACCTCTTCCATTTTAAGATCAAGTTCAAATCCCTATATCGGTTAAGAATGGAGGATATTTTATTTTCAACTTCCATGAGATATGTCTCAACATCCCATAATTTTCTTTCTGATAGGAGAAATTGTTTCCTTTTATATAAATCTTTTGCCTCATTCAGAACTATTTCTGCCTTTGTGAGATTGATTCTCGAGATATCTTCAAAGTGAGAGATCAATGTTAAGTTGGACAAAGTTTCTAACCTATTGCTTAACTCCCTTAATTGATCAAGAATAGATTGCGCCTTCTTCTCCTTTTCAACATTTAGAATTTTATTTAGTTCTTCTCCCTGTTTAAGGAGATTTGCAAATTCGGTCTGAACAGCCCTGTAATCTCTGAACCAGGGGAATCGAGAATTGATCCTCAGAAGATTTCTCTGGGCTTGGTTATAGGATTCCTTATACTTAGCGTATTGATCAGGTAAATAGGATGGTGCTTCGGCCCTCCAGAGATCTGCCTCCTGCTGTTGTGCAAGGATAGCCTCTGGAGGGACGGTTTTATTATTGGAACAACCAATTGAGAAGATTAAATGGAAAAGAGATAGGATGGCTACTATCAGTAGCAAGAGCGATTAGCCTCCCTATCTCTTTCTGGGTTTTTCTGCCTTAACCTTTTCAAGTGCCTGCGTAATCTGACTTGAAACCCCAGAGGTCTTCTCTTTAAGGGCATTGGCCTTTGTTACTGCTTCGCCATACTCTTCTTTCTCGATCAACCCTTGGACCTCTGTCAATGACTCCTCAAGACCTTTTACATCCGCCTTCAGGGCCTCTATGTCTAAGGCTGTTCCTTTCCCCTTAGGGGCCTTAGCCAGAAGGGATTTTGCCTCATTTACGGCTGACTTTGCTGACTCCTGGGCGCTGAGTGCATTCTTTTTTGCCTCTTCTTTTTTGGCTGGAAGAGAGGCCTTCATCTCCTCTGCACTCTTTTTCACCTCAGCAAGCATCTGTTTCGCTTTATCATAGTTTTTAAAGGTCTTTTCATCCTGAAGTTTAACCTCTTCCATGGCTGCTGACAATGCATCCTTCAACTTCTTTTCATCCTCAGGGGCATATTTACCAAGCCCCTCTGAAATGACGGCATTGACCGCACTCTGAGCACTTTCAATTTCAGCAGTAGGTTTTTTCCCACAGGCAACCAAAAAGGTTAATATGATCAGGCCCAAGGCCAAATACCGCATGGTTCTCATAATTTCTCACCTCCTTAATAAAATTTGTGAAAATCCTTTCCCCCCAAAATGAAAGGACACAACCGAAATTGTGTCCCTTCATTAAATAAGGTGCATATCCCTTTTTACTTCTTAGTCTCTTCCTTCTTAGGTGATGCCTTTGGCACAGCTACTTTAATCGCCAGGGCGATCATCTTATCTCCATCCTTTTTATATTCGATGGAGACATTCATCCCCTGCTTCAGATCAGAAAAGGATATGGTCTCTTTGCCCTTAGTGATCTTTGTTTTCTCATCGGTTAAAAAGGTATTTTCGGCCTTTTTGCCCTTAACGACAATTGATTTGGCAGTCTCATCAACCTTCGAGATTACCCCACTAAACCTCTCCGTTTTTACAGGTTTAGCAGGTTCTGTGGTTACAGAAGGTTGAGCAGGGGCAGGGGTTGGTTTTGTCTGCTGGGCTATTACTCCTGAGGCAAACGCTACCAATGTAAGAACAAATACCAATAGAGCCAACTTCTTCATCTCTTTCACCTCCTTCCACTCTTAGATTTCTTATTAATTTAAGAGAAGCAAAATGGATGCCAGAATTATAAAATGAAATCTAATAATAATTTATTGGAAATATTAATGAATTTTTTAGATTTATTTAGGAATTACAGATTGGTATTTTAAAATGCAACACAGGAGGGAGTTTATGTTGCAAAATGCTACATTTATTCCTTTTCAATAATCCGATAAAGGGTTGTTCGGTCAATCCCTAAGATTTCTGAGGCCTTCTTCTTATTTCCCCTGGTTGCCTCTAAAACCTTTAATACATATCTTCTTTCCATTTCTTTCAAGGGTAACAACTCCTCTAAGGGTTTACTTTCAACCCCCTTTACCTCATCGCATATTTTTTTGGGTAGGTCTTCGGGGAGGATGATTGGATTGGTAGATAAGATAACTGCTCTTTCAATCGCATTCTCCAGCTCCCTGACATTTCCCGGCCAGGAATATTTAGTAAGAATTTCGAGTGCCTCTGGAGAGAAGTGAGATATATTCTTTTTATTCTCCTGTGAGAATCGCTGGAGGAAATGAATCGCCAGAAGTGGAATGTCCTCTCTTCTTTCTCTTAATGGAGGAAGGGTGATGGAGATCACATTGAGTCGATCAAAGAGATCCTCTCTGAATTTTCCATTTTTAATGAGAGGCTCTATGGGTTGGTTGGTTGCAGCAATTATTCGAACATCAACCTTTATACTCTCTGTTCCTCCAACCCTTTTGATTTCGTGTTCTTGAAGAAATCTTAAAAGTTTGGCCTGAATGGAAAGGCTTAGATTCCCTACCTCATCAAGGAATAGAGTTCCTCCATCTGCTTCTTCAAAGAGACCCCTTTTAGTAAAATGGGCTCCAGTGAAGGCCCCCCTTACATGCCCAAACAGTTCGCTCTCCATCAGCGTCTCTACCAGAGAGGCACAGTCTACAGGTATGAAAGGTCGATTGTTCCGATAACTGTTATAATGGATTGAGCGTGCAATCAGTTCCTTTCCTGTCCCCCTTTCGCCATAAAGAAGGATGGTTGATTTTGAGTTCGCTACCCTTGCGATGGTTTTATAGACCTGAAGCATTTGAGGAGTTCGTCCGACAGCATTCCTTATCTGGTATTTTTCCAACAATTCTTGACGATAGTATCTGTTTTCTTCGAGAATTCTTTTCTGTTCAAGAGATCTTTTAACAGTGAATTTGACCTCTTCCAGTTTAAACGGCTTACTGATATAATCGAATGCTCCTTCCCGGATTGCCTCAATCGCATTGTCCATCGATCCAAAGGCTGTGATAACGATTACAGATGTTTCTGGTTGGGTCTTTTTAAAAGATCTCAAAACCTCCATTCCGTTCGTTTCTCCCATCCGGATATCGGTAATTACAACATCAAATATATACTCCTTTCCTAAGGCAATTGCTTCCTCTCCACTTGAGGCAGTAGTGATCTGATAACCCTCTTTGAAGAGGACTTCTCTTAAAAGATCAAGAGTAATCTTATCATCATCTACGATTAGTAGATGGGCTGAGGATTTATTCATTTTTTTCGTTGTATATGGGAATATGGACTGAGAATGTGCTTCCCTTTCCAAGCTCGCTATTTACTTCGAGCCTTCCCATGTGGTCTTTAACAATTTTCTCACAGATCGAAAGTCCCAAACCCATACCTTCGCCCACTTTTTTCGTTGTAAAGAATGGGTCAAATATCTTCTTTTTTACCTCTTCTGAAATGCCGATTCCAGTATCAGAGATAGATATTTTTATCCAAGATTCTCCTTTAGAATAAGTAATCGGTTGCGTACTTATCGTTAGGGTCCCGCCGTTTGGCATGGCCTCTATGGCATTGGTAAGGAGGTTGAGGAAAAGGGTTTGGAGTTGGGTAGGATCGCCCAGGATCATTGGGAGATTTGAATCAAGGGAGGAGTGGAGAATAATATTTCGGGCGCGGAGCCAAGGTTCGCTTAGCGGGATTAATTCTTTTAAAACCTCGTTGATATCTAAGGGTTTCAACTGAGGCTTGGGTTGATGGGTATATGAAAGCAATTTTCTAAATGAATCGGCCAACCGATCAAGTTGCGATTCGATGATCTTCAGACGATTTTGGTCTACGGGTTGAAGGTTTCCTTCTTGAAGCATGAGTTGAATATAACCAGATATGGAGTTTAAAGGTGTCCCAATCTGGTGAGCCATTGCGGCTGTAACCTGTCCTAAGGCGGCCAGTTTTTCATAGTGGCTGAGCTGTCTTTGAGTTTCAGAAAGGGCTTCGTGAAGAAGCCTCAGCTCGGAGGTAGCGGTTTCAACTTTCTGGGTCAATTCCTCATTAAATTTATTTACCTTGGAGAGGAGTTCAATATTTTGCTCATGGGACTCTCGAATGGTCCTAATCATTCGATTGAAGTGTTTTGCTAACTCTCCTAACTCATCTTGGCTCTGAATGTGGGCCTCTGCTTCAAAGTCACCCTTTTCGGCCTTATTCATTGCCCCCACCAATTCCTGGATAGGATTACCAACCATTTTTTTAAAAAAGAGCGTTATCATGAGGAAAATGATAAAGATGTTAGAGAAGGTAAGAATCAGGGTCCAGTTCTTCTTTCTATTCAGATAACTGTGAGCCTCGTCCAAGGAGCTCAGGATCCGAATTCCACCCACCACCTTTTTTTTGGAATGGAGAGGGACGATCACTTCCAATTGTTTTTCACCCTCTATTTCTTTGAAGGCAGAGAGATATTTGTCCCGTTTCAATTCCTTGATCTGATCATGGGTTAAAGCAAAACTTGTTGGGCTCGTATACTTAGAATGGGAGGTCAGGAGGGTCCAATCTTTTGGAATGAAGAGGAAGAGATCGATCTCCATCAAACTGGGCCGGCTCATTAGCCATTCCTCAACCTCATCTCTGATCTGGGGAAGGTTATCCATGATTCTCTGGTCAGGAATGCCTATATCAATCTGCATGGCAATGTAGAGGTTTCGGTCGAGATAAAGATCAATTTGGGCCTTCTTTGATAATTGAAAATCAATGTAACTGGCAAAGAGAAGTGTTCCCGTTATGACGAGGAGGATGAAAAGGGTAATCTTCGCCTTTAATCCGAAAGATCTTTCCGAGATCCATCGACCTAAAAAGGGAAGCAAGCGGAAAGACCAATGTGGTTTTACCTTCATCTTTCTGAGGAAACTTCAACAGAAGATCTTCTTTTCTCTATGATTTTCATTAAGATGATCCCGATTTCAAAAAGGACATATAAGGGTCCCCCCATTAGGGACATATTGAATACATCCGGGGTTGGTGTAATGACTGCAGATAGAATTGCTATTATTAAAATAGCATACCTTCGGTTTCGAGTCAAAAGGTTTGAACGAAGTACTTTAATATAGGCGAGCAGAGCAAGGATGAGGGGCAGTTCAAAGGTGAGGCCAAAGGCAAAGATGAAAAAGGCGCAGAAAGATATATATTTGCTTACAGAGATCATTGGTTTGATATGGGCGGTCTGATAACTTAAAAGGAATTTAATACCGAAAGGCAATGTGACAAAATAACAAAAAAAAGCCCCTGAATAGAATAAAGAGATTGCAGTTAGAAGGATGAGAATCTGGGTTTTCAAACTTTTTAAGCGGAAGATGGGAGAGAAGGCCTTCCAGACCTGATAGAAAATCAAAGGGATGGAGAGGAATAGACTGGCATAAAGGGTCAGTTTGATCATTGAGAAAAAGGCCTCGGGAATTCCATAGGCAACAAGATCCATTTGGAGGGAGGTATTCCGGAGGTGGCGAAGCAAATCTTTGGAGAAGGGAAAGATGAGGGCGAAAAAGAGGATGATAGTGATGATAATAAGTAGTAGACCCTTTCTCAACCTTCGCAGTGATTGAAAAATTTCTTCTCTTTTCATCTTATCCTAAGGATTCGGACAAATCAGCCATAATGTAACATAAAAGGGAAGATCGTTAAAGCCATCGATTTTAGTCGAGAGGGTTCATTTAGATTTTAATAAGAAATGTCTTAGGGGTTAAGTGAAGCATCTCGACTCTATAATAAAAGTGTTGGTTCAGAAGGGGAAGTTCAAAGTTGACAAAGATTGAAAACAAGAGTATATCGAATTAATATTGGTTTGTATTGCTAAAATGAAACTGAGGATCGGGATCACCTACAATTTAAAAAAGGACTTTACCCGACAGGAAAATCAGCCCATCGATTTGTTCGAGGAATTTGATGCTGAGGAGACGATCGAAGCCATTCGGGAGGTACTTGAGAGTGAGGGGCATGAGGTGATACCACTTGGGGGAGACACCAGTTTGATTGATCGATTGAGGAACTCCCCTGTCGATATCGTCTTCAACATCGCCGAGGGTATTGGAGGAAGAAACCGGGAGGCCTATATCCCAGCCCTATTAGAATTTCTTAATATTCCCTATACAGGCTCTGATCCGTTGACGCTCTCCCTAACCCTGGATAAGGCCATGGCGAAAAGGGTGGTTTCGAGTGCAGGTGTTCCAACCCCGAGGTTTAAAAAAATAGAAAAAGCAGAAGATCTCGAAGGGTTAAATCTTTCCTATCCCCTTTTTGTGAAACTATGTTATGAAGGTTCGAGCAAAGGGGTTCGGCTCGATTCAAAGGTATTGGACCTTTACTCCTTAAAGGAGAAGGTGAAATGGCTTTTAGACACCTATGGTTCTCCTGTTCTGGTAGAGGAGTTTGTGAGTGGTCCTGAATTCACAGTTGGAATTTTAGGCAATTCAAATCCTTCCGTCCTCGGGGTGATGCAGATTGAGATTAGGGAAACCCCTTTAGAGGAGGCGATCTATTCCCTCGAAGTTAAGAGGGATTGGGAGGAGAGGGTTTGTTATCACTGCCCTCCTCTGATCCCTGAGTATCTGAAAAGAAGGATCGAAGAGGTGGCACTGGGCGCATATCGGGCCCTCGAATGCCGGGATGTTTCAAGGGTAGACATCCGGGTGGGAGAAGATGGAGTCCCATATTTTTTAGAGATGAATCCCCTTCCAGGCCTTTCTCCTATTTATGGAGATCTTCCCATCATTGCCAAAAGGATGGGATGGGATTATTCAAAATTAATCCTTACTATTTTTCACCATGCGCTAAAGCGCTATGGATTTACCCCATAACCATGCCTTGCCTGAAAAGCGTTACGGCAGAGGCAAGCTTGGCAAATAGGAAGAGGATAGAGAGAGGATGAGCCATTCTGAACAAAATCTGCATGAACTTCTTTTAAGAAATTTTAATGAGGCAGTCATTTACACCGATACTGACAGAAGGATACGAATCTTTAACAAGGCTGCTGAAGAATGTTTTCAGACAAGCGGGAAGAAAGTTTTAGGTAAGAAGCTTGAAAGAGGAATTCCTTATGCAAATATCCGGAAGCTCTTCAATTCTGTCTACGAGAAAAAGGAGGGAAATCATGATATAGAACTTGCCATCCATCTCCCCTCTGGTTCATCCCAGGAGAAAGAGACGAGAATCCTCCAATGTAATTTCAGACCTATTTTTGGTCCCAAAGGGGTTTTCTTGGGCTGTTTTGCTACTTTTGATGATGTGACCCGGAAGGGTCTTCTCTCGAGGGAGATCAATCGGAGTCGAGACCTTTCAATGATTGGAATATTGTCGAGATGGATGGCCCACGAAATCAGAAACCCTTTGAGTTCTCTGAATATTAATATTGAATTATTAAGGGAAGAGTTAATGGAGGAGACCAATCTCGTCCGGAGAGAAGAAATCCTCTCACTTCTCAACTTCATCAGTTATGAAACCTTAAGGTTGGAGAATAACCTGAAGGATTTTTTGGATTTTAACCGACTCCCTCCGCTTAAGTTCGAGTGGGTTCAACTAAATGAGGTTCTGGAATCCATTGTTCGGCTATTAGGCCCTGATGCCCAGATGAGAAATGCAAAGATTGAGACCCATTTTCAAAAGAAGTTACCCCTTGTAAAGGTCGATGTGAGCCAGATCAGTCTGGTCATCTCAAACCTTATTGTCAATAGCATTCAGGCAATCTCTGAGAAAGGGGAGATCCACCTCTTCACCCGTGCTTCAAAAAAGAACGTTTTTATAATCGTTGAGGATAATGGGGTAGGGATACCTAAGGAAAACCTCAACAAAATTTTTGATTTTATGTTCAGTACAAAACCCATGGGTTCGGGCCTGGGTCTCTCCATTGCTAAGAAGATCATTTCAGACCATCATGGGGACATCTCAGTTAAAAGCGAACTCAATAAGGGATCAACTTTTAAGATTCGCCTTCCCCTCAGTCCGAGGGGAAGTTAAACAATTAAGACATTCATAAGGTTATACCTAAGGAACCTGTTCGGTTTAGAGTTAGAAGGTCAGGCTCTTATTACCAGATTGACAACCTTAGCCCAGAGACTTCTTAGCGGTTATGGATAAAAAGACGATTTTAGTGGTTGAGGATGATCCCACTGTGGGCGAGAGCATTAGACTCCTTTTGAAAAAGAGGGGTTATGAAATTCTTCTTGCATCCAATGGGAAAGAGGCCTTGCAAATTTTCCGTCAGGAGATAGTAGATCTGGTAATCACAGATCTTGTCATGCCAAAGATGGATGGGATCGAGCTTCTGGAGGCAGTAAAAACGATAAGGCCTGAGACGGAGGTGATCGTCATCTCGGCTCAAGGGACGATCGAAAAAGCAGTAACGGCAATGAAATTGGGGGCCTTTGATTTTATCGAAAAACCAATCAATCCAAAGGTCATCTCACTTGTCGTAGAAAGGGCCTTGGAGAAACAGACCCTAATTCTTCAGAACAGGGATTTGCGATCAAGGCTGGAGGATAAATTTCATTTTAAAAATATCATTGGCCGTAGCCCCCAGATGGTGAAAATCTTTGAATTGATCCGTCATATCGCCCCTTATGATAGTTCGGTTCTCATTATAGGTGAAAGCGGAACTGGCAAAGAGCTGATTGCGAATGCAATTCATTATAATAGTCCCCGCTCTTCGATGCCCTTTATCAAGGTCAGTTGTGCCTCTCTCAGTGAGGGGATTATTGAAAGTGAACTATTTGGCCATGAGAAAGGAGCCTTTACCGGTGCTATCACCTCACGGAAAGGCCGATTTGAATTGGCCCATAATGGAACGCTCTTCTTGGATGAAGTGGAGGATATCCCCCCTTCGACCCAGATCAAACTTTTACGGGTCCTTCAGGAAGGAGAGTTTGAGAGGGTTGGAGGAAATAAGACGATCAAGGTTAATATTCGAATCGTTGCTGCAAGCAATCGGGATTTACAAGAAGAGGTCAGAAAAGGAAGTTTTCGGGAAGACCTCTTTTATCGCTTAAATGTAGTCAATATCAAACTCCCCCCTCTCAGGGAGCGAAAGGAGGATATACCTTTCTTGGTCAATTTCTTTATTGAGAAATATAATCAGAAATATCAAATGAATGTAAAAGGGATTTCACAGAAGGCCATGAACCTTTTGAATGATTATACATGGACAGGAAACGTCAGGGAGCTTGAAAATACCATTGAGTCTATTATGGTGGTCAATAGCCCTGAAGTGATCGAAGTCCAGCATCTTCCTCAAGAGATCCGAGACTTTAAAGGAAGCCCAGAGGTCATACCCATCCGAATCGGGACTTCACTTGGAGAAGTGGAGAAGGAATTGCTTATTCATACCCTTCGCTTGACCAGGGGAAATAAGAAAAAGGCAGCACAACTACTCGGGATCAATGTTCGCACCATTCACCGAAAGATGGAAGAGATTGAGAAGGGGGTAGTAGACAAAAAATAATGGCAAAAAGTCAATTTGAATGAAATTTAAATAAAAAAGGATGACATTTTGTCGCATTCTTGAGTTTAAAGAAGGTCATTTTTTCATTAAATAAGCCTAAATCTTATTTTTTGAAATGGCCAAATATTTTAACGTTAAATTAATATATTGATATTATTGCACTTTTTAATTACCTCAAAAGAAAGGACTTTCAAAATTTGGCATGAATTTTGTTATTAAAATAAATGATGAAAAAGGTAAGGTATGCCCTTATTCTCGACAAGGATGAGTTTTTCCGCTTGAGTTTAAACAAGATATTGAAGAAATATGGATTTCAAGTAGAGGAGATTGAGGATTTAAATCAATTAGAGAAAAGGAGAAAAGAGATTGAGACAGGTCTGGTGCTGGCTGATGTGGAGATAGAAACTCTTGAGAAAAACTTTCCACTCATAAGGAAATGGAATGATCGTTTCATCTTTATGACACCTTTGGTAAATGATGAGATAAATCTTCGCTTGAAAAAAATGGGGATTCATCGTATTATCAAGAAGCCTGTGGAACCAAAGTTGCTAAAAAGGGCCATTCGGGAAATTTCTTTCCCTGAAGATTTGGAAGCTTATTCAATGGAGAGAAGAGTGCAGGGTTCCCGCATTAAAACAGAAAGGAGGTGAAGGGAGATGAAGAAATGGATTTATCTTTTGCTCGCGATGGTTTTAGTGGTCAATGTGATTGCGATGGGAATTGGCTGCAAGGCCAAGGCTCCTGAGAAACCAGAAGTAAAAGAGGAGGCGAAACCTGCTGAGGCGCCTGCTCCACCTGCGCCAGCAGCCCCTCCAGCGGCGCCTGCTCCAGAAAAACCAGCCGAAGCCCCCAAGAAGTAAAGATTGGAAGAGGATCGGCAGAGGAATGGTGGAATTCATTTTTAAATTGGAGAGGTAGGTGGCCCCTCTTCCTATCTCTAAAGAGAGGGGCCATCACAAAAAATTTGAGGTATTTGGTTATTCAATGAGGAGGAAAGATTATTAGAAGACAACGTAAGAAGAAAAAAAGGTGCATCTCTGCTCTCCAGAAAGAGGGTCGTTATCTATATCCCAAGAGAGGAGGTATCAATTGATATCTCCTTTTTTGTTTCTCGAGACGGATTTGAAAAAGATCCTTCCTTCTGGTCGCAAGGATGCAGGAAGGAGTGAAGATGGAGCCTGCCTCAGAGCCTAATTTGTCTTTTCCAATGGGGGGGAAAGAGAAAGTATTACAACTCCCTTTATTTCCCGTCCTCAGCGAAACTAAAAAAGGAGGGGAGATAAGAGAGACCATTCCTCCTCCCTGGAGAAATGTCACCGAGAAGGAATGGAATGATTGGAGATGGCAATTACGCCATCGCATTACAACCTTAGAACAGATGAAGGAGATACTCGAATTAACTCCTGAGGAGATTGAGGGCATTAAACATTCCAAAGGAAGGTTGGCCTTAGCAGTCACCCCTTACTTTGCCAGCTTGATGGATCCCTTAAACCCCAACTGTCCAATTCGAAGACAGGCGGTTCCAAGAATAGAGGAATTACATCTTTCCAAGAACGATATGGTCGATCCCTGCGGAGAAGATAAGGACTCTCCTGTTCCAGGACTTGTCCATCGCTACCCTGATCGGGTCCTTTTGATCATCACAGATCAATGCGCGGTCTATTGCCGATATTGTACTCGAAGGCGGCTGGTGGGAGGTCATGAAAGATCCATTACCCAAGGAAACTTTGAGGAGGTTCTTAAATATCTTAAGGCCCATCGAAAGGTTAGAGATGTCCTTCTGTCAGGAGGCGATCCGCTTCTCTTAGAGAACGAGAGATTAGAGGAGATCTTGAGCCGATTGAGGGCACTTCCCCATATTGAGATTCTCCGAATTGGGACAAGGATTCCTGTGACACTTCCCCAGAGGATCACCGGAGGCCTGGTGAGGATGTTAAAAAAGTATCATCCTTTGATGATCTCCATCCATTTCTCCCATCCTAAGGAGATCACGGATGCGGTGAGGAAGGCCTGCAATGATTTGGCCGATGGAGGTTTCCCTCTGGGAAGTCAGACCGTTCTTCTTAAAGGGATTAATGACAAGCCTTACATTATGAAGAGGCTTATGCAGGAACTGCTTAAGATTCGAGTTCGCCCCTATTACATTTATCAATGCGATCTGGCCATGGGTACGGAACATTTCAGAACCTCAATTGCCACTGGGATTCAGATCATGGAGAAATTGCGGGGGCATACCACTGGCTATGCGGTTCCCACCTATGTAGTAGATGCCCCTGGTGGGGGTGGGAAGATACCAGTTGAGCCAGTTTATATGATTTCGAGGGGGAAGGGGAAGGTCGTTTTGAGAAATTATGAAGGGAAGTTGTTCGAGTATCCAGAGCCCAATATCATCGAATTCAAAAAGGTGAGGGCCACAGGGGAAGAGAAGGCTGTCTCGAGGAAGGTGATGGCATAAACCTGGACTATATTATTTTGTCCTCGTATCAGGTTCAAGGGAGAGGAGAAAAAGAGAGGAGGTAGAGGCCATGTGGAAGGTGGCTATTTTATACAATCTCTTTGAGCGCCTCTCAAAAGGGGAGGAGAAGGACTTCCTTGCTGAAGAGGCAATCAGGGAAGAGATTGATGCAGTTCAGAAAGCCATCCATTCGATGGGCCATCGCTGTTTCGTCATTGCCATTGAGGATGAGGTCGATTCAATCATCCATTGGTTAAAAGAGATTAATCCAGATGTGGTCTTTAACCTGTGCGAAAGCGTTTATGGGAACAGTTGTTTGGAGATGAACATCCCTGCCCTTTTAGACCTTCTTAGAATCCCTTATACTGGTTCCCCTCCCCTTACCTTAGGATTGTGCCAAGACAAAGGGAAGGTAAAAGATATCCTGCAGTCCCAGGGTATTCTTACCCCTCGATACAGAATTTTTGATCGCGGGGTCAATTCCATTAAAGGGAATGTATTTCCCATTATCGTTAAACCCTTGCGTGAAGATGGGAGTTTAGGGATTTCGAAAGAGAGTGTCGTTTTTGATGATCAATCCTTGAGCAGACAGATTCAATATGTCATTGAAAAATATAAACAACCTGCTCTGGTAGAGGAGTATATCGATGGAAGGGAACTGAACGTCGGGTTGCTCGAGACCAATGGGAAGGTGGAGATTCTCCCTATTTCTGAAATCGATTATAGTGAATTTCCAGAAGGGGTTCCCAAGATATGTGGTTACGAGGCTAAATGGATTCCCGAGAGCATCGAATATCAAAAGTCGAGACCCATCTGTCCTGCCCCATTGGATTGGATATTGAAGAAAAGGGTGGAACATATTGCAATTAAAGCCTTTAAACTATTCGAATGTCGTGACTATGCGAGGGTAGATATACGAATTGACAGGGATGGAAGGATATATGTCCTGGAGGTCAATCCCAACCCAGATATCTCTCCTCAATCAGGAATGGCCAGGGCCATCAAAGTCCAGGGAATGACTTATGAGGATTTTATAAAAGTAGTGCTTGAAAGAGCCCTCCAGAGAAGAGATGGGGAGAGAATCAGCCCAAAATAATCTATGATCAATCAATAATTGGCATTGAAAATTAAAGTTTAATCTTTTTATCCTCATTTTCCAATCACCTTATCTCCCAAATACCTTATTAAAGGAGTATTAAAATAAGAAATGGCGAGTCTCCCAAAAGTCATCCTGAAAAAAGGGAAAGAGAAGCCTCTTATGAGAGGACACCCCTGGGTCTTTTCAGGGGCTGTGGCAAAGGTGGAAGGTGAATTTTACCCTGGAGAAGTAGGAGAGGTTTATTCCAATGAGGGAGAATTCTTAGGAGTGGGGCATCTTAACCCCAACTCCCAAATTATCTTTCGTCTCCTTTCCTTGAAGAAAGAAGCATTGGGAATTGATTTTTTCAAGGATAGAATATCAAAAGCCTTTATTTTAAGAGAGAAAGGGTTGAAGGGGAGAACGAATGCCTTTCGGTTGGTCAATGGGGAGGGAGATTTTTTGCCGGGGTTGATCGTGGACCGATATGGAGAGGTTCTGGTCATTCAATGTTTAACCGCTGGGATCGATCGCGTAAAAGGCTCTCTCGTAGAATTACTGGGGAGGCAGTTTCGGGCTAAAAGCATTTATGAGAGAAGTGACGTTGCAACGAGGCAAGAAGAAGGATTGCCTCAAACAAGCGGTCCCCTCTATGGAGAAGAGATTTCAGATCCTCTGGAGATAGAGGAGTATGGTTGCCGTTTTAAGGTGGATGTAAAGAGAGGGCAGAAGACAGGGTTTTATCTGGATCAGAGGGAGAATCGTTTTTTCTTACAACGAGTAACAGAAGGAAAGCGGGTATTGGACTGTTTCTCCTACAGTGGTGCCTTCTCCATACATGCTGGCTTAGGAGGAGCCAAGGAGGTAACTTTGATCGATTCTTCGGCAGAGGCATTGGAACTGGCTCAGGAGCACTTTATATTAAACTCTTTGACCAATGTCAGAAGAGAATTGATTCGAGGAGATGCATTCGATGTGTTGAGAAGTCTCAAAAGGAGATACGATCTCATCATCCTTGATCCTCCTCCTTTTGCAAAAAAGAAGGGTCAGCTCCAGGCCGCTTCAAGAGGTTACAAAGAGCTAAACCTCCAGGCCTTCCGTCTGCTGGAGAAGGATGGGCTTCTTCTTACCTTTACCTGCTCCCATCATGTAAGTTGGGATCTCTTTCAAAAAATAGTTTTTTCAGCGGCCATCGACTCAGGCAAGAAAGTCCAGGTGTTGAGGCGAATGGGACATCCCATTGACCACCCGATCAACCTCTGCCACCCCGAAGGCGAATATCTTAGAGGAATGTTTTGCAGGGTGTTCTGAACTTCCTTGACCCACTTCAGAGATTCGGTTAATATACGTTTTCAGTTTAATCGTTTCCCATAAGGTATATTTTGACCATAAATTTATGGAGCCAGTAATGGTCGATCTCTTAGGAGACCTCGAGAGAACAGATTACTGCGGGGACCTTCGTCTAAAGGATGTGGGGCGCGAAGTAACACTAATGGGTTGGGTTCAACGGAGAAGGGACCTCGGGGGGCTCGTCTTCATTGAACTGAGAGACCGTCAGGGCATCGTCCAGGTGGTTTTCAATCCTGAAATCAGCCCCGAGGCCCATGAAAAAGTTCAATCCATACGAAGTGAGTATGTGATAGGGGTTAAAGGGAAGGTTGTCCAGAGACCTGAAGGGACATTCAATCCAAAACTCAATACAGGTGAGATTGAAGTCCTTGCACAGGAGTTAAAGATCCTCAATACCTCACGGACCCCTCCATTTCCCATTGAAGACGAGGAGGAGGTGGCAGAGAATACACGGCTGAAATACAGATATCTGGATTTGAGAAGGCCAAGACTTCAACGAAATCTCATCCTGAGGCATCAAATGGCCAAAGAGGTTAGGAATTATTTTGATCAACATGGGTTTTTAGAGGTTGAAACCCCCATGCTCACCAAGAGCACTCCCGAGGGGGCAAGGGATTTCCTCGTTCCGAGTCGACTTGATCCAGGCCATTTTTATGCACTCCCTCAATCGCCCCAACTCTTTAAACAGATCTTGATGATATCGGGATTTGATCGATACTTTCAAATCGTAAGATGTTTTAGAGATGAGGACCTTCGCTCCGACCGACAGCCCGAGTTTACTCAGATTGATGTGGAGATGTCGTTTGTTAAGGTTGAAGATATACAAAGGATGATGGAAGGCTTGATGGTTCACCTCTTTAAAAAAGTGTTGGATATCGAATTGGAGACCCCCTTCCCTGTGCTTACCTATGATGAGGCGATGGAGAGGTATGGAGTTGATAAACCTGATATACGGTTTGGAATTGAGTTGCGGGATGTCTCACCGCAATGGAAGAATTCTTCATTTCCATTATTTAGGGAGACGTTGGAAAAGGGTGGAATCATTAAGGCCATCAATGTGAAGGGAGGAAGCACCTTTTCAAGAAAGGAGATAGAAGATCTCACCCGTTTTGTCTATGATTATGGGGCTAAGGGTTTGATCTCTGCAAAGGTAGGATTAAATGTCTGGCAATCCTCCATTCAGAGGTTTGTGAGCCAGGAGGAGAGAAAGGCGATCGAGAAAAAGATGGGCGCAGAGGAGGGTGACCTTCTCATCTTTATTGCAGGTTTCGAGAAGACGGTAAATCAGGCACTGGCAAACCTCCGACTCCATCTCGGCAGAAAGATGGGGCTCATTAAGGAAGGTCAATACCGCTTTGTCTGGATTCTCGATTTCCCTCTCTTGGAATATGATGAGACAGAGAAACGGTATGTTGCGGTGCATCATCCCTTTACCGCTCCAAAAGATGAGGATATCCCTAAACTGAAGGATCATCCCGAGCAGGTGAGGGCAAAGGCTTACGATCTGGTGCTTAATGGTTTGGAGATCGGGGGAGGAAGCATCCGAAATCATTTGAAAGAAGTTCAATCCCTCCTCTTTGAGAAACTGGGGATGGGAGAGGAGGAGGCCAGGGAGAGGTTTGGATTTCTCTTAGAGGCGCTCGAATACGGTACACCTCCTCACGGCGGGATTGCCTTCGGGTTCGACAGGCTCATCATGATCGTCACACATTCGGACTCCATTCGGGATGTCATCGCATTTCCGAAGACCCAGAAGGGGACATGTCTGATGACCGATGCCCCCTCAAGGGTTGATCAAAAACAATTGGATGAATTATTCCTTAAGTTAAAAATATAAATGCCCTTTCCGCTAAAGGAAGGTAGAGAAGAAGGAGAGCACGGATGACAATCACACGGAAGAAGAAGGCCATTCAGGGTAAGTCGATCACTGGACAATTTCCACTCTTGGATGTTCAAGAGCCAAACCTTTACAGGCACATTTTTCCCTATGATGAGGTCTGCCGGGTGGAATTCGATAACCGATTTGTCTTCATCGATCCACCTGAAGAGATCTTTATTACGGATACCACTTTTCGAGATGGACAGCAGGCAAGACCTCCATATACTGTAGAGCAGATTGTGGATCTCTTTGATATGATCCATAAATTAGGGGGGCCCAATGGAGTGATTCGACAATGCGAGTTCTTTCTTTACAGTGAAAAGGATAAAAAGGCGGTGGAGAGATGCCTGGAGCGAAGCTATCGGTATCCGGAAATTACGGGTTGGATCAGGGCCCAGAAGGAGGATTTTAAACTGGTCAAAGAGATGGGGTTGAAGGAGACAGGGATTCTTACGTCTGTCTCAGATTACCATATCTTTTTAAAACTGAAGAAGAACAGAAGGGTTGTCTTAAGAGAATACCTTTCGATCGTCTCCTCAGCATTGGATTTAGGTATCATCCCGAGATGCCATTTTGAGGACATCACCAGGGCAGATATTTATGGATTCTGTGTCCCTTTTGCCCAGGACCTGATGCGCCTCTCCGAGGAGGCAAAACTCCCTATAAAGATTAGACTTTGTGACACATTGGGTTTTGGTGTTACATATCCAGGGGCTGCCCTTCCCAGATGTGTTCCTAAGATTATTCGGGCAATGATCGATGATGCTGGAGTCCCCTCGGAATACCTCGAATGGCATGGTCATAATGACTTCCATAAAGGTTTGATCAATGCAACCACGGCCTGGCTTTATGGGTGCGCCGCAGCCAATGGGACCCTTTTGGGTTTTGGGGAGAGAACAGGAAATGCGCCCATCGAAGGCCTGATCATTGAATATATCAGTCTTATGGGTCACAACAACGGCATAGATACAACTGTCATCACAGACATCCGAAACTATTTTGAGAGGGTCATGGGCATTCCTATTCCTCCCAATATGCCTTTTGTTGGAGCAAATTTTAATGCTACCAGTGCCGGGATACATGCCGATGGAATTTTAAAGAATGAGGAGATTTATAATATCTTCAATACCACAAAAATTCTCAACCGTCCCATCTCCATCTCGGTCAACGATAAATCAGGATTGGCAGGGATTGCCCAGTGGATCAATTCTCATTTTGCTTTAACTGGAAAGGAACGGATAGAAAAGACCCATCCAGGTGTGGCAAAGATAAATCGATGGGTGATGAAGCAGTATGAAGAGGGAAGGACAACAGCCATTTCAGACCAGGAGATGGAGAAGGTGACTCGAAAGTATCTTCCAGAAATCTTTGTCTCCGAGTTCGATATCCTTAAGGCGAAGGCCCATGAGATGGCAGCCCACCTCATTGAACGGGTGATTGAAGAGCCTGGGATGAAATCGATGGATCCAACTCAGATTGAACCCATCTTACAGAATCTTGTGGATCAATACCCCTATATTCAATTCGCCTACGTTGTCAACATCCATGGCACAAAAATCACAAGAAATATCTGTCAGGCCATCGATCAAGCCAAGTATGAGAATGTCGGGGTAGGGGAGACCTATTCAAATCGTCCCTGGTTTATTGAACCATTGAAAGATGGAAAGATTCATGTCACAGACCTCTACTCCTCAAAGATTACAGGTGCCCTATGCATCACGGTCTCTGGCCCAGTACGGAACGAGACAGGAGAGATTCGTGGGATCTTAGGGTTGGACATCAGATTTGAGGACCTGGCTAAAAGTGAAGAAGAATAAACGGAGACAAAAATATCCCTATTCGAAGGGTTTGGAACCATACCTCCTCAGTCTTTCTATGACTTTTTCAGAGCTTTCATATTATTTATTTGACAGGGCTTGAATAAATTGATATATTTTGAATCATTAAATTTTTCAAAAATGATCGAAAGGAGGGATCATCATGAAACGAAAGGATTTATTTTTAATGATAACCATTTTGACTTCATTAATTTTAATTTTAACAATTAACGATCCAATATTTGCACAAAGAATTCCCGAGAAGATACTAATCGGTCATCCAGAAGGAATGTCAGGAACCTATGCCAAGGCAGGAGAGCAAGCCA
>JBBIRM010000036.1:0-20444 GCA_037441765.1 Deltaproteobacteria bacterium
ATGCATTTTTATACACCCATTTCAATTACCACAAAAATCCGTCATGAGCCAAAAAAATTTTTGAGGGGAGAAAAGGTTTGGTTCGATATCGAGATGAAGATGAAAGGGATAGGATCTCCTGGAGAGAGATAGATAGAAGGAGAGACCGAAGCCCTCACGCTCCCAAAGAGCCCTCTCCTGACCGGAAGAGATCCCGGAAGGCGGAGTGGGTTATGAAGAAGTTTCGAAAGGAGGCTGACAAACTCTTCATGGGGAAGAAGGGAACAAAGAAACACCAAAAGGCCCGTAACGATATTGATCGTTTTTATGGCACCGAGCAATTCGAGACAGCGGTCAAATCCTATTTGGATGAATATGGCCTGCCTGATGACTGGAACACCCTCTCCCTTCTCTTAGACTATTCCGATTCGGAGAAGGTTCTGGAAGCCCTCCAGGCGATGAGAAATCTCTATGATACCAGATCTCCGATGGAGAAGCAGGGATTCAAGGCCAAGGTGGATATTCTATCCATGACCGCCAAGGATAGCGAGGTAAGGATCTTCGCTGAAGAAATGTTAAAGGGCCTTTAGGGCTGTTTTTCTCTAAATCTTAAAAGGTTTTCTTTCTCGGGATTTTTTATTGGTTTTGATAGGAAAGGTTGTTATCAGTTTTTTTCGTAGCCTTTCAAATCTTTTCTGCTCTCCATATTTTCCGAACCGTCCACCCTTTCCCATTTTTCTTAAGAGACCTCTGAAAAAGTCCTTAACCCCTCAACCTAAACATCTCCCCAAGAAACCAAATGCGGCAAGGGACAAGCCCTTGCCCTACCTTTGAGATTCGTTTAATTCCCCGTAGGGCAAGCCCTTGTGGCTTGCCGAATCCTCATCAAGATGTAATTTTTTATGCTTCCATTAATATACAAAGGTTTAAGATTTTCGATACTTCGATGGAAGAGCATTCTGGATGTATTTATCCAGTATCTTTTCCAGTTGACCCTTGTCCCAGCCTGTGTAAACCTCTTTTCTTTCTACAATAAAGGCGGGGTATGTTCGAATTCGATAGCGAAGATTTTTATAAATTCCAAGAGGAGATTGGACATCGATCAATCGGATAAGGAGGCGATGTTTATAAAGTCGTACCAACTCCCGTATCCAGTCAGAAAGTTCAAGATACTCTTCTTTTAAATCAGAAGGGTACTCTACCAACTCTTTCTCATTGATCTTTCTATCCATACCTGCTTCAGCAAAAACCAGTCGACAATGACCACAATGGTTAAAAGTGGTCATAACTTTGGTGACAATTTCTAACAAAATCGGCTTCAACATATTTAAATCATTATAACAGGCAATCCCTCCTAATTTCAAATCGGGTTTTTGACTCAAGGAGATAGTCCAATCAATCTTCATATTTTGATTTGAAATATCTTATAAAGTCATTTAAATTTTATGAGATCGTCTTGGATTAGAAGATTTGAATCTATTTCAAATTTCAAATATTACTAAAGGGAGAGAGAAGATGATTCGTTTTAAAAAACATCAGGAGTCTGCTATCTTCTATAGCCCGCTTAGAGATTTTGAAATCGATTCCCAATCCATTGAGTATCGGGAAGATCCCTTAACCGGTTTTACTTCTTTTATCCGTACTGGAAGGGCTTTTTGGGCAGGGATCTATAAGACGGACCAGGACCTTTTAGAAAAACTCATCCAAGAAAGCCGGGAGAAATGTTTTTTCTGCCCTGAGAAGGTAAACACCTCAACTCCAAAATTCACAGAAGATTTTATTCCCGAAGGAAGGCTGACCATAGGAGAGGCAACCCTCTTTCCAAACCTCTTTGCCCACAAACAGTTCTCCGCCATTATTGCGATGACAAAAAAACATTATTTAAAATTAAACGAATTTGATCCAGAGATTCTTTGCAATGCCTTTAAATTAGCAGATGCTTATATCCGGAAGGCCTATCAGATAAGTGGCACTCCCTATGCAGAGATAGGGGGTAACTACCTATATCCAAGTGGGGCCAGCGTCGTCCATCCCCATCTCCAGGTCATTGTTTCTCACGGCCCCCACACCTTGATTAAGATTCTTATTGAGAAGGGGAAAGCACACTATAAAAAGTATTCCCGGAACTACTGGGAGGAATTGGTAGAACAGGAGAAGCGTATGGGAGAAAGGTACCTTAAAAAGATAGGTTCCACAGAATGGTTTACCCCCTTTGCTCCCATACGGGAAGACGAGGTTAATGCGGTTGTAAGGGGAAAGTCCAATTTTTTAGAGTTTGAAGAGGGCGATTGGGAAGGTCTTGCTTGGGGGCTTTCCAGAGTATTGAGGGCCTATCATGACAGGGGATTTTCCTGCTTTAACTTTGCTATCTATTCAGGTCCACTTGGAAAGAAGTTTGGAAAATATCTCTGGGCAGGCATGAAGATCATCTCTCGTTCAAGTGTTCAAACCTATCCTGTAAGCGATACCTGGTATTCCTCCAGCATTCTTCTCGATGGGTTTGTCGTTGAACCCCCGGAGGAGATCGCCAATCAGATGCGTCCCTATTTTGATCAATAACTTTTAGAGCCAATGGAGAAAAACCACAGAAAGGAGGGACAATGAGAAAGGGGAGGAGTAAAACCATCGCTAAAAAGAGGTCTTTAAAAAAGGGCATCAATAGAAGTGAGAAAACAACGATCCATCTTCTTGTGAATGGTCAGGATCACATTCTGAGGATCGGAAAAAGATATGATGAGGTTGATCCTTCCCATACATTAGCCCACACCCTCAGGGAGACACTTGGTCTTACCGGAACAAAGATAGGCTGTGATCATGGAGCCTGTGGTGCATGCACGGTTTTAATGGATGGAAAAGCGGTTCTCTCTTGCATGATACTGACCGTCGAGGCAGAGGGAAAGGAGATTACCACCATTGAAGGGTTGAGAGATAGGGAGACCGGTCAATTAGATCCACTTCAGCAAGCCTTCATTGATCATACTGCCTTTCAATGCGGTTTCTGTACACCTGGGATCATCATGAGTGCAAAAGCGCTTCTTAAGGAGAATGCCTCACCCGAGGAAAAAGATGTGAAGGAAGCGCTTGCAGGAAACTACTGTCGGTGTATCAGTCATTATCAAATTCTGGATGCTGTGATGTCTGTTGTTCAAATGGGAGGGAAAGGTGATGGAATCTCCATATAGATTCATTGGAAAGTCCGTGCCAAGAAAGGATGGGGTTGCAATCGTTACAGGTGAGGCAAAATTCATCCGAGATATCAAACTTCCCCATATGCTTCATGGAAAGGTCTTAAGGAGTCCACATCCACATGCCAACCTGAAAAGGATCTATACCGAAAGGGCAAAGAAATTGGATGGTGTAAAAGCCGTCCTCACCTACAAGGACGTCCCTGAATGGAAGGGAGGGATGCCCTCCCATGTGAGGATCCTTGACAGCAAAGTCCGATTTGTAGGGGACGCAGTGGCTCTGGTGGCTGGTGAGACTGAAGAGATAGCCTCAGAGGCCTTAGACCTTATTGATGTGGAGTATGAACTCCTTCCAGCAGTTTTCGATGTAGAGGAAGCCATCAAACCCGATGCTCCACAACTTTATACTCAATTTCCTGGAAATGTCCTTCCAAATGAATGCACTGGATTTGGACCAAATCCACTTAAAGAGATCGTAATGGGCGATGTGGAAGAGGGGTTCAAAGAGGCAGAAATCATCGCTGAAGGAAGTTATCGATATGAAAATATTCCAAACCCTTTGAGTCCTGAACTCCCGGGTGCCATTGCCTTCTGGGAAGGCCCTGATCAACTGACCATCTGGTCCTCTGCCCAAAATCCTTACTGGGAGTCAGTGCTTTTGTATTTAAGAATGGGACGGAAGACTCATGTCCGCTATATTGGAACCCAATGTGGTGGAAGTTATGGAACAAGGCTGATGTCCTGGCAACTGACCCTCTACGCCACCTTACTTGCTAAGGTAACAAATCGGCCTGTGAAAGTATGCTATAGCAGGGCAGAACACTTCGTGGCCTATGGATTACGATTGGGCTCTCGGATTAATGGAAAGGTTGGGATGAAGAGGGATGGGACTGTCACCGCCATCTCGGGGGAATGGATCATTAATACTGGATACTATTCACAGATCACACAGGGGCAGCTTGCTGTTGGGTGTGGAGAGGTTCAACTTGTGGTAAGGTCTCCTAACTGGGACCTCAAACCCAAGATTGTCTGTACCAATCGACCTGCTTCAGGAATTGTGAGGGGTTTTGGTGGTCAGGAATTGAAGTGCGCCTTTATCCCTCTTTTGAGCGAAGCGATGGAGAAGGCTGGTATTGATCCAGTTGACTTCTTTAAGAAAAACTATGTGAAGCCTGGTGATGGATACTACTGGCGGGATGGGAATTGGTGGGTCTGTCGGGGGGTGGATTATACAAAGGCCATAGAAGAAGGTGCAAAAGTCTTCGGATGGAAAGAGAAATGGAAAGGATGGCTTAAGCCCACTGAAATAAAAGGGAGTAAAAGAATTGGAGTGGGTGTTGGATTGCATGGAAATGCAGATGTAGGAGAGGATGTCTCTGAGGCCTATGTCCGATTGGATCCAAATGGTAGTGCAACGGTATACTCCTGTCTTGCAGAACACGGAACTGGACAGAGAACCAGTCTCTGTAAGATGGTTGCTGAGGTATTGCAGATTCCCCTTGAAAATGTCTCGATGACCCCATCAGATTCACTCATCCACCCATTTGAAATTGGCCCTTTTGGCTCCCGTGGAACCTATGCTATAGGAAGCGCAATCATCAAGGCTGCAGAAGAGGCCAAAAGACAACTCCTTGAGCGATCTGCTCCGAAACTTAAAGTAACTCCGGAACAATTAGAGACAGAAGATGGATGGGTCTATGTACGGGGAAGACCTGAGTTAAGGATTCCCTGGAGAACAGGAATGGGTGTTGATCGAACCTTACTGGGCTATGGACGTTTCGAACCCGATTATACCGTTCCCAACTTCTTGATGTTATTTGTTGAGGTGGAGGTTGACACAGAGACAGGGAAAGTGGATTTGGTTCATGTTGTTAGTGCCACAGACGTTGGTCAAATAATCGATCCCCTAAATCTTAAAAATCAACTCCATGGAAGTCTTGGGTCAGCAGGAGTGGATAGCGCCATATTCGAAGAATCAATCCTCGACAGGAAATCAGGCCGTCTACTCAACATCAATCTAATTGATTACAAATGGAGAACCTTTCTTGAACTCCCCACATTTCAAACTGTGACTCTGGAAACACCCTTTCCTACTCATCGTTTTCGGGCAATCGGAGTAGGGGAAATCTCAACTGCACCTGGTCCATCTGCGGTTCTTATGGCTGTATCAAACGCCATCGGGAAAAGATTTTATGACTATCCATTAACTCCTGACAAAATTCTCAAGGCTTTGGGTAAGGCGAAAGGAGACCAAACGTGAAATCCTTTGAACACATCAACGCAATGTCAATAAATGATGCCTGTAATTTATTAAGGAAATATAAAGAAAAAGCAAGGCTGATCGCAGGAGGAACAGACCTACTTGGAATCTTAAAGGATAGGATTCTTCCTAAGGCCCCTGAGGTCTTAATAAATATTAAGACCATCCCTGATCTTAACTATATTAAAGAGGATAAAAATGGATTGAGGATCGGTGCATTATCCATCCTTTCAGATATAGTTAAATCCCCAATCGTTCAAGAAAGATACAAAGTCCTCGCGGAAGCCTCCCATGAGGTTGCCACAACCCAGATTCGTAATATGGCCACTATCGGTGGAAATCTATGCCAGGAAGTGCGGTGCTGGTATTATAGATATCCCCATCAGGTTGGAGGAAGGATCCTCTGCCTAAGAAAGGGAAGTGGATCCTGTCTTGCTCTCTCAGGAGATAATAGGTATCATGCCATCTTTGGAGGAAAGAGGTGTTTTGCGGTCTGTCCCTCTGATACTGCGGTGGCATTGACTGCCCTTCAAGGGGAAATAGTGATTGCTTCAGGAGAAAAGAGGAAAAGAACGATCCCTGTTGAGGAATTTTTCACCCCTCTTGGTAATGTTCTCGATACGGGAGAGATGATCACAGAGGTTCAAGTACCAAGGCCTCCTGAAAAGGCAAAGCAGATATTTCTAAAGTTTACATTGAGAAAACCCATTGACTTTGCCATTGTGAGCGTGGCTTCGGTCATCTCCCTTCAAGATGGAATCTGTAAGGAAGCGCGAATTGTCCTCGGGGCAGTTGCCCCATTCCCTCTCAGGGAAACTAAGGCAGAACGTTTTGTCAAGGGGAAAACTATTACTCCCGAGATAGCCTCCCTTGCTGCTGAGGAAGCCCTCAAGGATGCTAAACCCCTCAGCATGAACAGTTACAAAATTGAGCAAACTAAAACCCTCATCCAGAGAGCCCTCTTGTCTTAAAACAAGATTTAAATTTTTTAATAATCTTTTTTATAACCCTTTTTCCATTTTCATCCTGATGGAAAAACTTCTATCTTCAGACTGAGTATGCTCCGGCTAGGAAGGACAGGGGTTTTAAGCCTAAATAAATAAAATCTTTTAGAGTGGGGATATATTCGGATTTGGTGTTTTTATTTTTAAGGCGGAATCTTCATTGTTCGGGGGTAACCCTTTGTAACGAAGGGTTACTGGTAAATGAATTTACAATTTATAATACATCAGTTCGCGTGCGTAAGATTTTACTCTGGTGACAAGAAGGTTCTGATCCCTTTGGGACATGGTCTGGAAGGATTTAGTAATCTGGACATTCATCTCGAGTTGTTCAAGGTTGTCACAGCCAACCACCAATGTAGAAATAGGCTGAGAAAGTGAAAAATAAAAGAACTCCCTTATGGATTCGGCTCCAAAGATCTTAACGGAAACCCCCCTGGAAAGGGTCTTCATCCCTAAGATTCCCATTCCCTTCTGTTTCGCCTTAGGAAGGACCCCTTCCAGAAAAGACCAGTAGTGGGGTTCAGCAGGGTTTATGGGCATAAGAACCGTATCGAAATTATAAAGATCAAGTGCGTTTGAAAGGATGTTTGGATTTCGATGTCCAGAGATCCCAATAAATCGGACCAACTTATTCCGCTTCGCTGCCTCAAAGGCCTTGATAGCCCCTTTTGTTCCAAAGATCTGGTTCAGATCTTCTATCGTCCTTACATCATGAATCATCCAGAGATCGAGAAAATCTGTCCTTAGGTTCTTAAGCGTTGTCTCTAAATGTTTTAAGGCACCATCTCCTGAACGTTCATGAGATTTGCTGGCAAGAAAGATCTCTTTCCGCCTCTCCATTAAGGCCTTTCCGTAGTAAGATTCACTTCCTGCGTAGGCCCGAGCCGATTCAAAATAGGTAATTCCTAAATCGATCGCTCTCTGGATGAGGGAGATGGCCTCCTTTTCTTGCTCATAGGTTCTTAAAATCCCCTCTCCCCCAAGCCCGAGAATAGTAACCTCTATCCCAGTCTTTCCAAGAGGCCTTTTTGGAAGGGCAATTTTTTCATTCATTTCATGAAACATCCACTTTATTTTTCAAGTTTTTTCATTAACACGAATTTAGAGGGGATTCAATAGAATTATGTGGAGGATTTTTCTGATTCGATCTTTAGATGAAAAACAATGTAAAGTATAAGAAAAAAGGATTTGGTGGAGCTGATGGGGATCGAACCCACGACCTCATGAATGCCATTCATGCGCTCTCCCAGCTGAGCTACAGCCCCACCAATTAATTTCAATTTTACATAAAAATAAGAGGTTGTCAATTTGGTTTAATGAGATTTCAGAAATCTCTTTAATTCTCTTTCAATTTAAGGGTAAATTAATTACAAAAAAGTTGTTTTGTAAATTTAAAAAGTGCAAAATTAATTAGATGGGAAGAAAGGAGTAAGTGAATGGGATTGATCCAGAAACACTACGATTCCTTAAGGAAGAAGATTAAAAAGTCTGAACTGGAGAATCAAAGACGTGCCTTTAGAGAAACCCTATCTCGCCAAAGGCAGAACCTCCCCTATTTTGATGATTTAAAAAAAGTGAAAGAGAAAGTGAAACAAATTCGATTGGAGTCTTTGGGAAATTGGGACCTCCTCCAGGAGGCCATCAACCGCCTTGAAATGAACCAATTTAAGGTAATCCAGGTGAGGGATTCGAAAGAGGCGTGCGAAATTTTTCTAAAAGAGATCGGCAATGAGAAACTTGTTGTGAAATCAAAATCGAATATCTCCAAAGAGATTGGACTAACCGATTTTCTTAATCAACACGGTATAGAGATCATTGAGACAGATATTGGCGATCGAATCAATCAACTATCCGGTGGACGCTCTTCCCACTATACAGGTCCCATTGTTCACCTGACCCGATATGAGGTGGCAGAAATCCTTTCTAAACATTTGAAGAGAGAAATTCCTCCTAATCCGGAAGAGGAGATGAGGGCAGTCAAAGAAGATATCGAATACTACCTACAAAAAGCCAGGGTGGGGATTACAGGAGCCAATGCCATCTCTGCAAAGGAAGGAGCAGTATTAATCCTTCACAATGAAGGGAATATTACACGGGTTCGAATGAGAGAAAAACATCTGATCATCACCTCTATTGATAAGGTCTATCCGAATATTCAAGATGCCATGCTCATGCTAAAATTAGAGACCTATCTTGCAACAGGCTCTCTCTTTCCATCTTTCATCGACATCGTTGGAGGAAGATCTAAATCCTCAGACGTAGAGAAGATCCCCTTTTACGGAATGCACGAACCCAAAGAGGTTGTCATTGTCCTTTTGGATAATGGAAGAAGAAAGATCCTGAACGAGAGAAAAGATTTCTCGGACCTCCTCTATTGCATCGGCTGTGGGAATTGCCTACTTGATTGCCCGACTTATAATACTGTTGGCTCCTCTTTTGGGGCAGATGGGATGCTCGGTGGGAGAGGGGTTGCCCTTTCCTGTCTTATTCGAGGGATGAGGGCAGGAGTTGAAGATGGACTCTTCCTCTGCACTACGTGTGGTCTTTGTGGAGAAATCTGTCCAGTAGGTATCGATGCTGGAAAGAGGCTTAAAGAACTAAGAAGGATTAGTTTAGGGAATGATGAGATCTCTCAGGAACTCGATGAGGTCAAAGAACTTCATAGAACAATCGATCGCTATGGAACGCCTTACGGGACAATAACAAAGGCAGAATTTTCTTCACCCAAAAAAAGATCGCCTCAAATCCTTTATATAGGCTGTGTTGGAATGACAACAGAGAGCGAAACAACCGCAAACTCAATTGAACTCCTTAAGAAATTGGGGATTGACTTCACATTGATCGATGAACTCTGTTGTGAAGCGGTTAAGGACTACACAGGCTCAGCCCCTAATCTTGAACGGATCAAGCAGAATATTAAGAAGATCAAGGAGGTCGGAGGTAGAGAAGTCCTCTTTCTCTGCCCAACCTGTCTAAAAACATTTTTAGAATATGATGAAAAACATTCAACTGGCCTAAGTTTTAATACAATACTATCTTATCTAAATAAGAATTTCATATTTAATCCTTTAGAATCTAACTCAGAAACAGTCACCTATCACGACCCCTGTCACTTAGGGAGAGGGCTCGGATCTTATGATGAAGTAAGGGAACTTTTAAAAAATCTTGGAATCAAATTCGTAGAGATGGAACATCATCGTCAGGACTCCATCTGCTGTGGTGCAGGTGGAGGGATAAGGGCCTTTTATCCAAGGTTTTCAATAGAGATGGCAAGAAGACGTGTGAAAGAAGCAGAGGAGGCCAAGGCAGATATTCTTTTAACAGATTGCCTCTCCTGCAAGCATAATTTAAAACAAGGGCTTCCCTTTGACATAAAGATGAAGGTAATGACCACCCCCGAATTTCTCTTAGAAAAAATAGAGAGCGGGGAAATTCGTTTCTCCTTCAAGAATAAAGATTCAGAGTTCTGAAAAAGTATTTAAAAAAGGATTTTTAGACTACCTCCTCAGTCTTTTAAGGACTTTTTCAGGGCTTTTAAATGGGTGACCTCTTTTTCTACTACTTTAAAGTTTGATTTCGATGACAGATTTCTCTTTTAATTTGGTGAGATATTGCCTCAGGGCCTTCTCCATCTCCTTTTCCATGTAGTCAACTTTGACCCTCTCCTTAATCTCTTCAAAGGGAAAGGGCTCTCCTCCCTTCCGATCAAGAAGTTTGATGATGTGAAATCCATGCTCTGTTCGGATGATTCCACTCACTTCTCCCACACGGAGGCGGAGGGCCTCTTTTTCAAATGCAGGCAAAAGTTCTCCTTTTTTAAAATAACCTAAATCCCCCCGATCCTTACTTGAGGTGTCTTCCGAATAGAGAAGGGCCATCTCGCCAAAATCTTCTCCCTTCTTAATCTTCTCCAAGACCTTCTCACATTTTTTCTTTATCTTGGAAACCTCTTCAGGTGTGGCCCCTTTTGGGATTAGAAAAAGGATATGAGCTGGCCGATAGACCTCTTTACTATAATATCTTTCAAGGTTCTTTTTATAGAACTCCAGAAGTTCTTTGTCCCCAAAATTTGACTCCACCTTTATCATCACACTGATAAACCTTGCCCTGAGGATTCGTTTCTCTATCTCTTTTTTAAAGGCCTCAAAGGTTAGCCCATCCCGGGCCAACGCATTTTCCAAATCCTCCTGGGTTGCATTGTTCCTTTTTTTAATCTCTTCGATTGCCATCTCCACTTCCTTTGGAGTTGCCTTAAACCCTATCTTCCTTACCTCCTGGTCGATCAGTCTCTCCTCAATGATCTGATTCAGAATCTTTCGACGCGCCTCATGTAACTTCTCCTTCCTTTCCAGGCGGTCCTCAGTTCGAATCTCCTCATAAAATGGTTTCATCCACCTCTCCACCTCAGAGAGGGTAATGATCTCTTGATTGACGATGGCCACAATCCGATCAACCACTGCAAGAGTTGAGGAGGATATGCCCAAAAAGAGGAAAAATATCCAAAAAAAGATAAGGCATCTTCTCCCCTTAAGGGATCGCCCTCTCAGGACTTTAACCATTTCTTGTTGATCCTTATTTTTGCTCTTCCCTTCAACCCGTTGAGCCACCTCTGAAATTCCTCCTCCCCTCTTTTCTTTCTGAGTTCTTTAACAATGGCTTGCCTGGCCTCCTCAAAATTTATCTCTCTGGGTTCACTCTTTTCCTCGAGTTTAAAAATGTGATATCCATAGGGACTTTTGATCACCTCACTTATTGCCCCCACCTCCATAGAGAAGAGAGGGTCAAACTCAGACGGCCTATCTCCCTTGCTAAAATATCCTAAATCTCCTCCCATGACCCTTTCAGGGCCCAATGATTTTTCCCTTGCCAATTTCTCAAAACTCTCGCCCTTTTTTAGCCGTTTTAAGATCTGAATGGCTTCCTCTCCATCTGCCACCACAATCTGACGGGCCCTAACCCTCTGTGGAATCTGAAATAAAGAACGATGGGTTTCATAATATTTACGGACCTCAGCCTCCTCAATCTCACCTTGATATCCGATATGGTTTCGGATCATCTTTTCGGCTAAAAGTTTCTCCTCTAAACGGACTTTCCATTCTTCCAAACTCATTCCCTTAAGTCCCAACTGCTCTCCAAAGGAATTGACTGGGTAGTCCTTTTTAATTTCAGAAATCGCCTGGGCTAATTCCTCCTCGGATATTTTTATCCCTGACCGTCGAGCCTCCTGAGCCAGAATTTTTCTTTCAATCATTTGCTCAAGAAAGGCTTTTTTCAGATCCCCAAGCGCTGGCTTTCCATGTTTTTCGGATTCTAAGATTACATCCTTAAATTCCCTTTGGAACTCTTCCACCGAAATCAGTTCATCATTGACCTGAGCGATCACATGCTCGGGAAGCCCACTCCAAAAATCGCTACACCCCGAGAGGAGAAGAAAAAGGATGGTCAAAGGGGGAAGGAAAAAGGTTCTCTTCATTTTTTCTCTTCGGTGGACTTCTGCTCCTTCTTTCCTTCTTCAGCCCATAACTTTTCGTTAATCACAATCTTTGCTTTGGACTTCACCTCTTTCACATATTCAAGATAGGCATCCTGCCTTTTTTTTGTCTGGAGAAAAAATCGGATCTTCTCTTTGACCTCAGAAAGAGGCCTCAGGACGGTTCCAATTTTATCCTCTAATCGAAGAATGTGGTAACCATAAGAGGTCTTGATCACTTCACTGATCTCGCCCTTCTCTCTCAATGAGAAAGCAGCCTCTTCAATCGCTGCAAATGCAGGGGCCAACTGGCCTCTCCGAATGTAGCCCAGGTTTCCTCCATCCTCCCGAAACTGTCCGACATTATATGTTGAGGCTAACTTCTCAAAACTCTCACCATTGGAGAGTTTTTTTAACACCTCCTTCAGGATGGACTCTGAAGTTACAAAAATCTGACGGATCTTTACCTCTCTGGGTTCAGTGAAACGATTCCTGTTCTCTTTATAATATTGTTCGATCTCGCTGTCTGTGACATGATCCTTCCCCTTCAGCACCTCTTCAAGAAGGGCATCGATGACCATTGCTCTCTTGAAATCTTCAACCTTTGAGAGAATTCTCTTATCCTTATCCACCCCTCTCTTCTTTGCTTCCTGGTGGAGGACTTCCCGTGTAATGACATAGTTTTCAAGGAAATCCCTCTGACCTTTTTCGCTGAGGAGCCTCAACTTACCTTCCAGAGGTTGGTTTTCTGACATCTGATGGAACTCTTCGAGGGTGATTGATACATTATTGACCCTCACTAACTCATTCTTCCCCAATTTCTTCTCACCAGATTCCCCACAACCCGAGAGGAGAAGGGGGAAGAGAAGGTAAGTAATCATTCTCAAAACACTTTTTTTTATCATCTCTACCTTCCCTTCCTAAAGTTGTCTTTAGATAAGGAGTTAAGGATAATTCTTTGGAGAAAATGTATCATATCAAGCCATAGCTTGCAATAACTTTCTGGTCTCCCCAAAGGGGTCTTTCTTCAGGTTTGGCCATCCTTCGACCAATAATTTTGAATCAGGTGTGAATCGATATCTTCCTCTCCCTTGGTTGATTAGATGGATCACCTTTTGAGGAGAGACAGGAGTGGTCTCATCAAAGGTGAGAACCAACTGAGAAGGGGTCTCTTCAAGCTTCTTGATCCTCAACCTTGTTAGAAGGAGTTTTACCTTGATGACCTCAAGGAGATGGGTGACCTCGATAGGAAATTTTCCAAATCGGTCAAGTAGCTCCTCCCCGATCCTATCTACTTCCTCTTCGGAACGGGAAAGGGAGAGCCTGCGGTAGAAACTCAATCGTTCTCCAGTGTCTTCCACATAGGATTCGGGAATGAAAGCAGGAAGGTGGAAATGGATTTCAGGCGTAATCTCTTCCAACACCTCCTCGCCCTTCAATTCCCTGATCGCCTTCTCCATCATCTGGGTATAGAGCTCGAGGCCTATGGAGGAGATATGTCCGGATTGGGATGGGCCGAGAAGATTTCCAGCCCCTCGAATTTCGAGATCGTGAAGAGCCAATCTAAACCCGGATCCCAGTTCGCTTAATTCCTGAATGGCTCGGAATCTCTTCATCGCATCAGGGGATAGGCTAAGTTCACTTGGAATGAGTAGATAGGCATAAGCCTGATGGCTTCCCCTTCCCACGCGGCCTCGAAGTTGATAGAGATCGGCCAGACCGAACTGTTCGGCATGGTTTATCAGGATGGTGTTGACAGATGGTATATCCAATCCTGATTCGATGATGTTGGTGCATACAAGTAGATTATATTCCCCTTTGACAAATCGGAGCATTACCTTTTCCAGTTCCCTCTCATTCATTTGACCATGGGCAATGGCCAGAGAGGCCTCTGGAACGAGACGTTTCAGGTGGTTGGCCATGGCGTGGATATTCTGAACCCGATGGTGAACAAAGAAGACCTGACCTCCCCGGGCAAATTCCCTCTGGATGGCTTCACGAACGAGTTGATCGTCATAACGAACGACAAAGGTTCGAATGGCAAGGCGATTCTCTGGAGCGGTCTGGATGAGGCTTAGGTCTCGAATCCCTGAGATTGCCATCTGAAGAGTTCTCGGAATGGGAGTGGCTGTGAGGGTTATCACATCTACCAATTTTCTCATCTGTTTGAGTTTCTCCTTATGAATAACCCCAAACCGATGTTCTTCATCAATTACCACCAGACCGAGATCTCTGAATTCCACATCCTTCTGGAGAAGCCTATGAGTGCCGATCACAATATCCACCCTTCCCTCTTTCAATCCTCGAATGATATCCTTCTGCTCTCGAGGGGTCTTAAAACGGCTCAACATTTCAATCACCACAGGATAGGCCCTGAAGCGATTTCGAAAAGTCTGCAGGTGCTGTTGGGCGAGAATCGTAGTGGGAACTAAGATGGCTACCTGCTTTCCATCCATAACCGCACGGTATGCCGCCCGAAGGGCCACCTCTGTCTTCCCATACCCGACATCTCCGCAGATCAGCCGATCCATCGGTTTTGGTTTCCCCATATCCTCCATCACATCTTGAATTGCCCGTGCCTGATCAGGTGTCTCTTCATATTCGAAAGTGGCCTCAAACTCCTTATAGAATTGATCTAAAGGTGAAAAACTCGTCCCCTGAAAAACCTGCCTTTGAGCATACAGGTCAATCAGTTCTTTGATCATCTCTGAGACAGCGGCCTTTGCCCTCTTCTTTGCCCTTTCCCATGAACGACCCCCTAATTTATCCAGTCTGGGAGGTCTTCCATCTCCTCCTATATAGCGTTGAATGAGATTAAGCCGGTCCACTGGAACATAGAGTTTATCACCTTCGAGGTATTGAATAAGTAGATAGTCGTTTGATACGCCACCGATCTTCAAATGGTGTAATCCTTTATAAATACCAACTCCATAATCGAGATGGACGACAAAATCATTCTCCCGAAGTTCACTTCTCGAAGATAGAACCTCCCCTTTTACTGAAGGACCACTTCGACCCTTCTTTTCACCGAGCCTTCTCCTTTCACCAAAGATCTCCTCTTCGGTAATAATGATCCATTCTTCTTTTAAGTTCTTAAACCCTTTGGAAAGCGGGCCATATAAGAGATGGATCTCCCCGGGAGATAATTCCATCGGCTCCTCAAACCCTTCCTTTTCTTCCATTAGCACTTTGATCTCGTAATGTTTGAGAAGATCCTTCAATCGATCAGCCTGGGCTCGTGTATGGGAAACCATCAAGATCCGAAACCCCTTGGCCTGCCATTCCTTAATTTTTTTCAGAATGATTGAAAAAGGAGACCCCTCTGATCGAGGAAGGATAGAGGAGAGAGCAGTTTTCATCTCACTTTTGAGATCTTCATTGCCCTCCATCCCAAATGAAAAGTGGGGATGGCAATTGGGAGGGGCGATAGGCCCTTCCTCAAAGAAGATAGTTCTGAATCGTCTGAGGGAATTGGATACCTCTTCTACACCAAGATAAATCGATTCAGGTGGAGGGACGGTCCTCTTTTTTAGGCTCACTTTTTCATACCTTTCAGTGATTAAACGATAGAAAACTTCTGCTTCTCTCTCTACCTCACCTACCTGTTCAACGAAGACCACCCCATCCTCTTTCAGATAATCGAAGATGGATCCAAGGGGTATGTCAGAGGAACTTTTTAAAACATCGCTCGCTGGAAGAAGGATGGCATGAGACATCTGGCTTTGAGGAATAGAACGCTGGCTTTCGATTTCAAATCTTCGAATGGAGTCCAATCTATCCCCTATAAATTCCAATCGCAATGGATCTTCATAGAATGGGGTATAGAGATCGATTATTCCTCCCCTTATGCTGACCTCTCCAACCTCCTCAACCACACTCACCGAATTATATCCATTCTCATGTAGGTATTTAACAAGGTGGTCACGGTCCACCTCTTCTCCAGTAGAAAGAGAGAGGACGGATTTTTCCATTTGGGAAGGTGGCATAACCTTCTGCATCAAGGCCTTGATGGTCGAAAGGATGAGCGCCTTTTCTCCTTTTAAGAGGGTAAAGAGAGCGTTCACCCTTCCCTTCAGAATTTTAGGATGAGGCGGGATTTCATCGTAGGGGAGGATTTCCCATTGAGGAAAGAGGAGGCAGAGATGGTCTTCTCTCTTTCTGAAAAACCTAAAGTCATCGAGGAGGCATTCACCTTCCTTGAGGTGAGGGACAATGATCAAAGAAGGACCCCCACCCTTCGCCATCCAATGGGATAAGAGATAGGCCATGGAAGAAGTGGCAAGACCAGTTAACCCAATTCGCCTGCCCTTCTTCCAGGCTTCGGACTCAAACCATGTTTCAATGGAAGCAAAATTTTCTTTTTCCTTGTCGTTCACCCTTATTTATTTTCCATTTAAAAAGGGATAGGTGTCAAGATAGTAGAGTGAGATTTCTGAAAAAGTCCCTCAAAGACTGGGGAGGTGGGGTTCCAAACCCTTCGAATGCGGGCACCAAGAAGTTATTAATGGGTGCATTAAATAAATGAAATCTTAATAAGGGTTCGGCAAGCCACAAGGGCTTGCCCTACGAGAAATTAAACGAATCTCAAACGTAGGGCAAGGGCTTGTCCCTTGCCGCATTTGTTTTCATTTCTTATTTCGAATTACGACACAGTCTTTTCCTCCACCCCACCTCCCCAGTCTAAAAATCTTTTTTTAAATACTTTTCCAGAAATCTCAGAGTCCTCTTTTGGTCTTCAGGCCCTTTTTTTTCGTGAGCGATAGAATTTTATCCATCTTAGGGAAATTGGGTAGGCCAATAAAGCGAGCAAGGCAGAAAGGATCAGAGAACCAACAATGAAGGAATGAAGGAGGCCCGATTGAGAGGCAATCCGAGTCCAGAAGTCAGAACCCAAGAATCCTCGCTCTAATCCCAGCCTCAATATCTCCATGAAGATCTTGGTATCTATGCAATATCCAATGATCCATGTCCCGAGATAGGTTGCGATGGTATAGTATGGAACAATCCACCAGGGAGTATTTGTCCAGACACCTATGAGAATGGCTACCCGGTTTAAGTTGAATAGAAAAGCAATGGACAGGCCCCCAAGGGTATGAAGGCCTAAAAAGGGTGAAAAACCGAGAAAGATACCAATCGAATAGGCCAGAGCGGTCCTCTCAGGGGTATCTTCGATATGGAGGAGTTTTTTGATCAAATCTTTCATGCCCAGAATTCTCTCTACATCATTTCAAGCATGATTCAGACATCTTGAGAAAACAGGTGTTACACGAGGGGTTTTTCGCCTTGCAAATTTCCCTTCCAAAACGGATGAGGTTAAGATGGAGTGAAAGGGATTTCCCTTTGGGAATAAGAGGGGAAAGCCAATGGTGCGCTTTTTCTGCTCCCATTTCTTTAGGAATAAACCCCAAATGTTTCCCAACTCGAAGGATATGTGTATCCACAGGAAAGGCTTCCCTACCAAGACCAAAAAGAAGCAGGCAGTGAAAGGTCTTCGGACCAATTCCTTCAAATGACCCCATCATCCTTTTCACTTCTTGGGAATCCATATCTCTTAAGAAAGAGAGGCTTAGTGTCCCTTTTTCTCTTTTAATCCAGCGAAGTATTTTTCGAATCCGCTTCGCCTTCTGATGTGCTAAACCTCCAGGCCTTAATGCTTGAACCACTCTGCTAAGTTTGGCTTCGAGAACATCTTCCCATTTTGGGAATGACTTTTTTAACCTCTGATAGGCTTGGTCCCGATTATGGTCGTTGGTATTCTGGGAGAGAATGGTCTGGATGAGGACATCGAGGGGATCGCCTCTATAACTCACCGTTGGAATCCCATATCTCTTCTCCAAGATGTGATTGGTCTTTTTCAGATTCGCCTTTATTCTTTTTAAAACAAAGCCCTGCATAAATATTTTAATCTTAAATCCTCGCCATCGCCCTTATAATCTTTTGGCTGAGCCTCCCACCGAGAAGGTCTTTCATCCTCTTCTTTACCTTTTCTACAAAACTCTGATAGGTCTCTTTACCTTCCAGCACCTGGAGGTATAGGTGTCCCAATTCAGGATAGTTTTTTAAAGTCTTATAGGCCAATTTGGTAAAACTAAAAACGAATCGAGAAAAGTAGAGAGCCCATTTCAGATTTTCGAATATGTGAAGATTCAGTGAAGATTGATAAGGGTCAGAAGGTAACGCTCCTGTCTCTTTGGATTGAAGAAGGGCTTCTGTAGCAAGCATGGCGCTCCGGATGGCATAGTAAATTCCTTCTCCCTGGAGGGGGTCCATCAGATGGGCTGCATCTCCTACGAGAAGGACTCTTCCTCGAGAAACCCTCTGTCCTTCATCATAAAAGGCAGGGAGGGGATGGCCCATCATCTTTATCTTCCTTTCTTCAAGATAATTTAGTCGCCTGAGAAAATCATTAAAATACTTATGGGGTTTCATCTTCTCCCCTTCTTTGAACATACCGCCAATCCCTATGGAAAGACCTTCTTTCTTTGGGAAGACCCAACCATACCCATTGGGGACCCCACCGAAATCCAAATGGAGGATGTGAAATTCGTTTTTCGGGAAAAAAGGAGCTTCCTCAAAAGGGATTTCACTTTCCACTGCAAATCCATCAGAATTTGTCTCTGGTGGCAAAAGAGATAGCGATCTTGCAATGAGGCTCATGGCTCCATCAGCCCCTATCAGATACTCACATCTGAGCAACCTCCCTTTCTCTAATTTCACATAAACTCCATCCTCTATTTCAATTATTTCCGCCACCTTCTCCCCTTCCAAAATCTCAGCCCCCTTCTCCACTGCCTTTTCAACCAGAAACTGGTCAAATCGATCTCTCATAACCATGTAAGCAATCGGGGTTTTAGAATCGATGAAGAAGGGGTCCTTTAAAAGGTAGGTGAATTTTGCTCCATGAATGGTATTTTCAAGGACAGGGGTTAAATCGAAATCAAGAAGATAGACAGTCTTTACAGAGAGACAACCTCCACAGGGTTTATATCTGGGCAGGTGTTCTTTTTCAATTATAAGGGTTTTTAGTCCTGCCTGAGCACAGAATCTTGCGGCAGTCGATCCCCCTGGTCCTCCACCTACGACAATGACATCGTAATCGAAATTCATGGTTTTGAAAGATTACCAAGAAAAAAGATTTTGTCAATACTCTGTTTTGAGAGTTCTGAAAAAGAAACCAAATGAGGCAGGGGACAAGCCATTTCCCTACGTTTGAGATTCGTTTAATTTCTCGTAGGGCAAGCCCTTGTGTCTTGCCAAACCCTCATTAAGATGTCTTTTATTTTATCCTCCCATTAATAAAAATGATTCAAGGATTTCATGGTTCTATGAAATTTTTTCACCCGTAACCGAATTTCGTAGGGCAAGGCTTTAGCCTTGCCTTTAAAAAGTGCAGGCCCAAAGACTTGCCCTACAAAAAAATTGTTTGAATGAAATTCCCAAGATTTAATCAAGTAATAATTTAATTAGTGCATTAACCATTCTTTTAACTTTTCATATATCGGCATTTTTTAAATATCTAAACATATAAAAGGGATGAAGGTCAACCAACTATGAAGAATAAAAAATGGTTTGAAAAAATTTGAGATCCTTGGTAAATTATTAAAAAAGGGGGATAAGATGATCAGGTTCTTCTTTGGGGTGATCGTTGGAATCCTACTCTTCTTTCTCTTCATCTATTTCGGTGGAGGTAAGGCGGTGAAGAAAGTGGGGGAGGGGTTAACCGATACAGGAAAGAAAATGGAATATATCGAGGAGGTGATTAAGAAAGAAAGAGAGGAGATAGGAAAGGATATTAAAAAAAAGATCTTTAAAGAGGAGAAGGATATCTCCAAAAAGGCTCAATAGGTGATGGAAAAATCATCAAACTCTCCCTGATAATCTTCCCAAATGACCTCTACACCAGTGACTCTCGCCCCAGCAGGTCCGCGATGACACCATTGGATTATCTTATCAATCTTTTCCTTATCCCCCTCAAACACAGCCTCAACCCGACCATCCCTTCTATTCTTAACCCAACCCTTCAATCCTAAAAAGTATGCCTCCTCTTGAGTGTGGGCGCGAAAGAAGACCCCCTGCACCCTTCCTTCAACAATGACCCTTGCCCTTGCCTTCTCCATTTCTATTTAAAAACTATCACAGGATTGGTTTGAAATCAAACCCAATCTAATCGACTAAAAAGAGATCTATGAAAAAGTATTTAAAACGAGTTTTATAGACTGGGGAGGTAGGGTGGAAAAGCCCAATGAGACTGTTTCGTAATTCGAAATAAGAAATGAAAATAAATGCGGCAAGGGACAAGCCCTTACCCTACGTTTGAGATTCGTTTAATTTCTCGTAGGGCAAGCCCTTGTGGCTTGCCGAACCCTTATTAAGATTTCATTTATTTAATGCACCCATTAATAACTTCTTGGTGCCCGCATTCGAAGGGTTTGGAACCCCACCTCCCCAGTCTTTGAGGGACTTTTTCAGATCTCTCAAAAAAAGACTTGATTTTTAAAAAGGCCTTCCACATAATTAATTCATTGTAAGTTGTAAGGAGTTGTTTT
>JBBIRM010000037.1:0-20399 GCA_037441765.1 Deltaproteobacteria bacterium
GGGGTGGAAAAGCCTTCGAGCGGATACCTTTAATAGTTTGGCACTATTGATTAATTCCCTGAAAATGTTTGTTTTTCTCTTAAACGATTGTTAGCAAATTAACTTCTCAATGCCCGCATTCGAAGGGTTTGGAACCCTACCTCCCCAGTCTTTCTATGACTTTTTCAGAACTCTCATCACGAGTCTTCTGAAAAAGTCATTAAAAAATCCCCCCAACCCCCCCTTTTCCAAAGGGGGGAGTTTAATGTTCTCTTTTTCCAAAGTGGGGAGTTTAGGGTTTTCCTTTTACAAAGGGGGTTAGAGTGCACCCTTTCCCAAAGGGGTAAAACGCTATCTCCTCCCTTTTACAAAGGAAGGTCGGGAGGGATTACAAAAAGATTTTTAAACAAAAAAGCGTTATATTTTAAATACTTTTCAGAGGTATCATTATGTTTGCATGGACAGTTGACTTTTGATAAATGGGATGGTATGAATTACCTGTTTTTTTTCTTTTTCAAATTGTTTAGGCATATGAAGCAAAGTAGTCCGTTATTAGGAAGACCAACCGTTGCAGAGATAGATCTAAATTCTCTTGCCTACAACTATAGCCAGATTCGAAAGAGGCTTCCAAAGGGAGTAAAAATGCTGGCTGTGGTCAAGGCCGATGCTTATGGACACGGTGCTGTGCCTATCTCAAAGAGGCTTGAGAAATTGGGAGTGGAGTTTTTTGGGGTAGCCCTTCCTGAAGAGGGGGTGGAGTTAAGGGAAGGGGGAGTAAAATCCCCCATTCTCATCCTGGGAGGGATTTATGGGAAAGAGGTGGAATTGATTTTTCGTTACCATCTCACCCCCGTGGTCTTCCGTGAGGATTCTCTTAAACTCCTTTCTAAAGAGGCCTTGAGAAGAAAGAAGAAGTTGGCTATCCATTTGAAGGTCGATACAGGAATGGGAAGATTGGGAGTCCCACTGGACCGATGGTCCCTTTTTTTAAATGAGTTAATCCATATACCCAAAATTGAAGTGGAAGGGATCCTTTCCCATTTTTCCATGACTGATGAGGACGAGGCCTATACCCAACAGCAATGGAGCAATTTTGAGAAAGCAGTGAACCTGGCCAGGGAGATGGGGATTACATTCAAATACCTTCATATGGCCAATAGTTCGACGATTACTATATTTCCAAATTATTTAGGGAATTTAGTTCGGCCTGGGATCATGCTTTACGGTTCTTATCCATCGCCCGGATTTCAAAGGTTAATTCAACTCAAGCCTGTCATGACCCTTAAGACAAACATCCATTTTCTAAAATGGGTTCCACCAGGTACGAGGATAAGTTACGGAGGAACATTTGTGACCAGAAGGCCAAGCCTCATTGCGACCCTTCCCATTGGCTATGCGGATGGTTATAGCAGACGCCTCTCCAATCGTGGAGAGGTGTTAGTAAGGGGAAGGAGGGCGCCTGTGGTGGGTAAGGTCTGCATGGATTTTATTATGGTGGATGTGACCGATATCCCACATGTCTCATTGGGTGATGAGGTGGTGTTGATGGGAAATCAAGGAAAGGAGAGAATCACCGTAGAGGAAATTGCAGATAAGGTCAACTCCATATCCTATGAGATTTTCTGTTTGATCGGTAAGCGAGTTCCCAGGGTCTATAAAGGTTAAGTTAATGTAACCTCTTTTAGTGGGGCCTTAAGAGTCATCCTTGGAGGGAAGCGTGAACTTTTTCCAACAAGTTGGATATTATACCCTGCGATTTGTGGAGGAGTCTGGAAGAATTCTAATTCTTTTTCTGCAAACTATGGGGTGGACATTTCGGCCTCCCCTTCAGGGCAGAGAAATATTGAAGCAGATGGAGATGGTGGGGGTTCGGTCTTTTCCAGTGGTTGTCATAACCGCTGCTTTTACGGGGATGGTACTGGCTCTCCAGAGTTTTACAGGGTTTAAAAGGTTTGGGGCAGAGACCATGGTTGGGACAGTGGTTGCCCTATCTATGACCAGGGAGTTAGGGCCTGTTTTAACAGGGTTGATGGTCACAGGAAGAGTGGGCTCGGCAATGGCTGCAGAACTCGGGACAATGAGAGTGACCGAGCAGATTGATGCCCTCACCACCCTTGCCACCAACCCGATTAAATATCTCATAGTTCCCCGTTTTTTGGCCTCGACCATCATGATTCCCATTCTGGTCATCTTTGCAGATATTATTGGAATTCTCGGAGGATATTTAGTTAGCGTACAAATCTTGGGAACAAACCCTACAATCTATATTAGAAGGACTTGGGATTATCTTGAACTGAATGATCTTTACAGTGGGCTACTGAAGGCCATCTTTTTTGGAATGATCATTTCGACGGTCAGTTGCTATCAGGGTTTTTCTGCAGAGGGGGGGGCAGAAGGAGTGGGAAGGGCGACTACGAAAGCGGTTGTTATGTCCTCGCTGATGATATTAATCTCTAACTATTTTATCACTGCTTTTTTTGTTTAAGCCCATAGTTGATTCTCAACAGATCAGGTGAACGTAAAAATTATTTTTTAGGGCAACCCTTCGGGGTTGCTTAAACCTAAAACGTGATTAAAGGAAGATAGATTTAAACATACACAATGAATAAAGGGTCTAAGATTAAGATTCGTGTCGTAAATCTTCACAAATCCTTTTCAGACAACCACGTCCTTCGAGGGGTTGATTTAGAGGTTCGGGAAGGTGAGAGTATGGTTGTTATCGGAGGGAGTGGTTCTGGCAAGACGGTTCTGATCAAATGTATCATTGGTCTGATAGAACCAGATGATGGGAGGATTTACGTCGATGATCTCGAGATCACTTCTCTAAGTGAGAAGAAGATGAACGAAGTTCGAAAGAAATTCGGAATGCTCTTCCAATGGGGGGCTCTTTTTGATTCTATGACAGTGTGGGAGAATGTAGGGTTCGGGCTCAGGCAGAAAGGCCATCTTAGAGATGAGGAGATTAAAAGGATTGCTATTGAGAAATTGGCATTGGTTGGGTTAAAAGATATTGAAAACCTCATGCCTTCTGAGTTAAGTGGAGGGATGAAGAAACGAGTCAGTTTGGCAAGAGCGATTGCGACAGAGCCTGAGATCCTTCTCTATGATGAACCTACCACAGGAATTGACCCTATCATGGCGGATGCCATAAATGATCTGATCCTTCAGATGAAGGAGAAGTTAAACGTGACCTCGATTGCTATTACCCACGACATGAAGAGTGCATATAAGATAGGAGATCGCATTGCCATGCTTTTTCAAGGAAGGATTATTGAGGTGGGGACTCCGGATGAGATCCGAAACTCTTCCAATCCTGTGGTCCAACAATTCATTGAGGGAAGATCAAAAGGTCCGATAAAAATTATAGATCCATCCCTGTTGACCCTCCCCCAGGGTCCCAAACGTGGAGCAAGGTACTGGATGGGAAGGGAACATTTTCAGGAGGTGATTGATGATGAAAAGAAAGAGGTATGAGTTGTGGGTGGGGATCTTTGTCGTCATTGGCATCCTTCTTTTGGCTTTCATGACATTGAAAATTGAAAGGTTTGAGATCAGAAAGAAGGCTGGATATCTGGTAAGTGCCTATTTTGATACAGTGGCGGGTTTAGACCGAGACGCCCCTGTGAGAGTAGCAGGGGTACATGTTGGAAACGTGGAAAGGGTCGGACTCGATCAGGGGAAGGCAAAGGTGACATTTAGAATTCCCCATCAAATTGTGCTCTATAAGGATTCGAAGGCCTATCTTAAATCAGAGGGATTTTTGGGTGAAAAATATATCGAAATTGTTCCAGGGACTCCATCCTCTGGGAAGGTGGAGGAAGGCGGAATGATTGAACAGGGTGCTTCCCCTGCAGATGTTGAGCAATTTTTAACTAATATGAGCGCCATAAGAGATGATGTAAAAGAGATTGTTAAACCTCTTAGTGAGATTTTAAAGGCTGTTGATACGAAAAGGGTTGAAAGTGTGATTCAAAATATCGATAAATTTTCAGGTAAATTGCCCAGTATTGCCACCGATTCCAAGGAGGCCCTTCAGAAGGCAAAGGAGGCCTTTGCAAGAATCGAGGAGATTGGAGAAAAGGTGAAGAAAGGCGAAGGGGCATTAGGAAAGTTTATTTCTGATGAGACCATCTATCAGGATGCAAGGGGGGCTATCGAAAAAGTAAAGGAGACTGCAGAAACACTGAAAAACGTTTCTGAGAAGGTTGAAAACGGGGAGGGCTCACTTGGGATACAAATGGAGGCCCACTCACGTTCCCAAGTGGCTAAGGAGACTATTCAAACGGTAAAAGGAATTGCGGAGAAGGTTGAAAAAGGGGAGGGGACACTTGGGAAACTGGTCAGCGATGATGCACTCATGAAAGAGACCGAAAAGACATTGAAGAAGGTCCAAAAGGCTGCCGAAGGGATACAGGAACAGACTCCCATTACCGTGTTGGGAACCATCCTTGGCATCTTCTTCTGATGAAAGAATGATAGTGGTAGTGTTAAGTGAATTGTCTAAAAGGCTTGAGCATTTTTCACTATTCACCATTATCATCGCTATTCTTGAATCACCATGGCCATCCAAAGGTTCTTTCTTTTATCCCTTATGATACTCATTCTATGGATGAGACCTCCCCTTTCCATAGGGAGCGAAAATGATTTCTCGCTTAATCTATGGCCCCTCTTCCAATATCGCTCTGAGCCTAAAGGAGGGGTTCAGGAGATCGACGGCTTAGGCCCTTTCTTTTCGTGGAGAAGAGATTCGGTGGGAGAGGAATGGGGATTTCGACCACTCCTCTTTCAAATAAAGAAGCCAAAAGAATCATTTTTGCAACTTGAGTTTCTTTATCCCTTTGGGAAGATTCAGAGCAAAAAGGACTATACAAAAGGTTATTTATCCCCTCTCTCCCTATATCGGAAAGAACAGTTGGAGGGGAGGACGAAATGGGATTTTAATTTCTTTCCCTTTTTTATAGGGGAGACGGAGAAAGGTGAAGATTATTTTGGCATATTCCCTTTATATGGTAGACTATTGGAGAGGTATGGTAAGCATGAGATCCGCTTTATCCTCTGGCCCATTTATGGCGAGTCTACCTCTGAGGGATTTCGTACAACGAACCTGATATGGCCTTTCTTCTCATTCACAGAGGGAGAGAAGAAAAGGGGATTTCACTTCTGGCCCTTTTATGGTCGAAAAGAGGAGTTTGGAGTTACCCGAAAGGAATTCATCCTCTGGCCCATCTTCATAAAACAGACAAAGGATATGGATACTGATGATCCAATGGAAGAGAGGATGGTTTTTCCATTCTATATATCCAGGGAATCGAAACGTTTTGAGAGTAAGACTTATATCTGGCCATTCTTTTCTCATGCAAGAGACCGTTTTACCGGATTTGAACAGTGGGATCTTCCCTTCCCCTTCTACCAATCATTGAGAGGAGAGGACTTAAAGGGGCTCCGATTTTTCCCATTCTATGGCTATAAAGTAAGGGGAAGGGAATTGAGAAGAACTTTCTATCTATATCCCCTTTACCAATTGGAAGAAGACTGGATAGGAGAATCTCAGGAGAGGACTCACCGAATCTTGCTTCTCATTCGAATTCGCTCAAATGAGACTGACAATGGATTGAGAAAAGGACGTTCACTAAGGATTTGGCCTTTTTTTGATTACGAGGAAGAAAAAGGCAATATCTACTTCTCATTCTTTTACCTCTTTCCATTCAAGGAAGAAGGGTTTGAAAGAAATCTCTTCCCCCTGTTTCGAATCTTTCGCTGGGAAAGAGACAGGGAAAAAGGAAGTTCGACGGATTTTCTATGGGGACTTTTTAGAAGAAAAAAGAAGGAGGATAGGGAATCGTGGGAAATCTCTCACCTATTGGGTGTGGAAAAAGATGGAGGAAGGAAAAAGATAACTTTTTTAAAAGGGCTATTCGTTTATAAAAAAGATGAAGATCACTCCCTTTTTAGGATATTCTATTTACCCATCCGTCTTCCAAAGGCTCGGCATCATACCCTCCAGGGTGAGGAATTGAATGGAGGACTATCCGATAAAGAGGGTGAGGAGATAATCTTAGGTAAGCAGAAGGAGTTTTCAAATGAGAAGGAGGATAGGGATACTGGGGACCGGTTCGTATTTACCGGAGAGGGTCCTTACCAATTTTGATCTCGAAAAGATTTTAAATACGAATGATGAATGGATCTATAAAAGGACAGGGATTAAGGAACGGAGGATTGCCGATCCTGATGTCAATGCATCTGATCTTGCAAAGGAGGCTTCTTTAAGGGCTTTGGAGATGGCAGGGCTTTCTGCCAAGGATTTAGACCTCATTGTGATGACCACAATGACCCCAGATACCTGCTGTCCAGCAGGGGCAAACTGGTTGGAGGCTAAATTGGGTGCTGACCAGGCGGTCTCCTTTGATGTGACTGCGGCATGCTGTGGATTTATTTTTGGTCTTTCTGTTGCAGAGCAGTATCTGAAGGCAGGGACATTTAGGACCGCTCTTGTGGCCTCTGTAGAGATTATGAGCCGAACCCTTGACTGGACAGACAGGGAGAGCTGTATCCTATGGGGAGATGGAGCAGGGGCAGCAGTGCTTCAGTCTTTCGATCCCTCTTCAGAAGGATTTAGTGAAATCCTTTCAGTTCATATCCATACCGATGGAGCAAATGGAGAAAATCTTCTGCTTCCCGGAGGAGGATCAAAAACCACACCCATCTCCTATGAAAGCGTGGATCGGAAACTCCATACCCTGAGGATGATCAAAGCGAATGAATCTGTGCGCGTAGCGGTAAAAAGGTTTGCAGAGGCTGCTGAGGAGGCAGCCGCCTTCAATGGCATAAAACTCTCAGATGTAAAATGGATTATCCCCCATCAAGCCAATATCCGTATCCTTCAACAGATGGCCAAAAGGCTCGATTTCCCTTTTGAAAAAGTCTATCTCACTATTGAGAAATATGGAAACATATCGTCAGCCACAGTTCCCATTGCCCTGGACGAAGCAGTTCGAAATGGCTCCATCCAGAAAGGAGATCTGGTTATTCTGAATGGATTCGGGGGAGGGCTCACCTGGGCAAGCAGTCTGATTAGATGGTGATGGTGAATACTATTGGGGGTTTGGAATAGAGTAATTCCGAATCACGAATAACCAAATAAAGATTATGAGTATTGTTGTCGATCAAATTATTGATCAAACCCTTGCAATTCTCAAAAAGAAGCCCTTAGAAGGCTATGAGATTTATCTTGAGGAATCCTCACATTTTGATGTCGACTCCAATGAAGGGAGGGTGGGTAGCCTCCAGGCCTCTCGTTCCTGGGGAATGGCCCTTCGAATTTTAAATCGACAGAGAATGGGTTTTTCTTATATCACTTCTTCAGAGATACAAACTACCTCCTGGAAGGGTTTTTCCACCAACTTGGAACAATTAATTGAAGAGGCGATTGCAAGCACAGAAGCGATTTCTCCTGATCCCTGCTACGATTTTGCACCCGATCTCGATGCCCCCCTCCCTTCCTTGCCCATTTATGATGAGAAGTTAATGAGGGTTTCAGAGAAGGTGAAGATCGAGAAGGCAAGGCTTTTGGAGGAGACCGCCCGAGGGGTAGATCCGAAAAGGATCCAAAAGGTAAGAAAAGCTTCCTATCAAGACACCATTTCCCAAAGGACATTGATCAATTCCAATGGACTTCAGTTTTCATATCAATTCACCCTTGTCTCAGCAAATGTCACCGCTGTGGCTGAGGAGTCAGGAGAATCGGAGATGGGATGGGAGTTTGATTTCTCCCATTTTTTTAATGACCTTGATGTAGAAAAGGTAGGAAAAGAGGCTGCCCAGAAGGCAATTGAAAGATTGGGAGGTAGGAGGATCAAATCCGGGATATATCCTGCGATTCTTAAAAATCATGTGGCCTCAGAATTTTTATCACTTCTTTCGCATTCTTTTCTGGCAGAACAGGTTCAAAAAGGAAAATCTCCCCTGAAAGGTAAATTAGGAGAAAGATACTTTTCCCCTCTTATCTCAATATTAGATGATGGACGTCACCCAAAAGGAATTTCAACCTCACCGATAGATGGAGAGGGCACGCCAACTCAAAGAACTCTTCTGGTCAACCAAGGTGTAGTGGCAGGATTTTTGTATGACCGGTATTGGGCCAGTAGGGGGGGGCTTTCAATCCCTGTAACCTCAACTGGAAATAGCAAGAGATCAGGCATTCATTCTCCTCCTGTGTTGGGAGTTTCAAATTTATATATTGAACCAGGAGAATATCCAATCGGTAGACTTCTTAAAGAGTTACATATGGGGGTTGTGATTGAAGAGGTGATGGGTCTTCATACCGTTGATCCCATTTCTGGGGAATTTTCACTTGGTTGTTCAGGTGATTGGTTTGAACAGGGGGGAAAGGCCTATCCAGTCAAATCGATTGCCATCGCTGGAAATCTTTTTAAACTCTTTCAGGATGTCCTCAAGGTTGGGAATGATTTACGTTTTTTTGGAAGCGTTGGATCCCCAAGCCTCTTAATCGAAAGTTTGATAATAAGTGGAGATTAAAAAGGGTTTTAATTTCTCAAAAAGAAGAAGCCTTTTAGAGATTAAGAGAAGGTCACTTACTTGACAAATTACACAATTTTATCATAATTTAATAATGGGTGATATTAGAGAAATATGAAGGTTAAGCTTAAATTTTTTGGATTTCCCGAGGTGGAGGAAAGGGTAGGGGGCAAAGAGATTGACCTCGAATTTAATGGCCAGACCTATGGTGACCTCCTAAAATGCCTTCAAAAAACTTATGGGGAGTCTATTAAAAATACTCTATGGCAACAGGTTCTTAGAAACGGCAAGGAATGGATCCGAAGGGATGCTCTCAAATACAACTTGCAGGACGGTGACCAATTGAGTTTTCTCCGAATGATCCCTGGCGGATAGTAATAAAACTCAGAGGTCAAGGATCTTACCAATATTTCCCCAATAGGCGCCCTCAATAATGGTATGAAGAATCTCTTTACTTTTCTCTCTTGGGATGGGGCGGGGAGAAGCATCGAGTTTCACTCTATTCTGGGAGCCTTCATCGACAGCCTTTGTAATTAAATCTTCTGAAAAGTCTTTAAATTCTTTTAATGTGAGGGGGAAGTCAATCTTTCGATAAAATTCGAATAATCCCTTAACAAATGCTCTTGTTATATCTTTAGAATCCTGAATTCCCATTAATTCAGCGACACGTTTTATCTTTTCTCTAATAAAGGGCGCATAATAAGCCGAGTAATAAGGGAGCATTACTGCTACTGCTTCTCCGTGATCCATAACACCGCTCCAGCTGAAAGAGTTTAAATGAGGAAGACCTGCTTGTTTATAGTAGAGGACAGTTCCACCTAAGGCGCTGGCAAGGGACATCATCCTTCTTGCCTCCTTATCTTGACCATCTCTCAAAACCCTGGGAAGGCCTTCGAAAACAAGATTTAATCCTATAAGCGCCCGGTGATTAGCTTCAGGGTCTATGCCATCATCCACATTATTAAAATAGCCTTCCATCAGATGGGTCATCGTATCCAATCCTGTTACCCTCGAAATATGAGTCCCGCAGGAATATGTAAGTTCAGGATCAATGATGGCCCCTGAAGGGACAATAGCAGGATCTGATATTAACTTTTTTACACGAAGATGAGTGTCCGTGATGACCGAAAATTTAGTGAGTTCACTACCTGTTCCACTGGTCGTGGGAACCGCAATGAGGTTCATGATCTTTTTAACCTTTTGGGATACCATCCCTACTCCAAAATATTGATCGACCTCCCCTTCCTTGATTGTTCCTAATATGCCTGCTGCCTTGGCCGCATCGATTACTGAGCCCCCTCCAATGGCAAGGAGAAGATTAAAATTCTTTGCCAAGAGGTGATAGGTAACCCGATAAACCGTCTCCTTACTTGGGTTTGGTTCAACCCCCTCAACAACTCCATAGTTTAATAGGTTTTTTTCTAAGGATTGAAGAATACGGTCCAGCATTCCTGATTTTCTTATCGAACCCCTTCCGAGGATCAGAAGAACTCTTTCCCCATACCTCTTTGCAGTTTCACCAACGTGGGCCGAAGTTCCTTCCCCAAATTGGATCTTTGTGGGGGTCCAGATTTTTAACATCCTCTCTGCTTCTTTTATTATCTTTTCTATCTCTCTCATCACGGATGTTTTTAAATTGAAATATAAAGGAGAGGAATACTTTAAATGAGCATTCCCCTCCTCTTTCAACCGGATCGAAATTAGATAAAAAATTTAAATCTCTTCCGCATATTTTTCCATACCTAACCTCTCAAGTAATGCTGGAGTAGGAATACCATTTTCATCCCACCCACGAACTTTGTAATATCCATTAATCGCCTCATCCAATCCTAAAGGTACTTTTCCCGCAACTGGACCTTCACTCACTGGCTCCATAAATCTTTTTGGGTATTGGAAGTCGTGCTCTTTTCTCCATCCATAGCGGATGTTTAAAATCTTCTGAAGGGTGGTAATCCTTTCTCCACATTTTCGGAGGTCGTCAAGATTCCATCCAAGCCCGCAAACAGCATTAAGAGTATTGGTCAAATCCGTAAGGGTATAACCACTGAATTCCTGAAATTTACAGTGTCCTGCAGAGTTGATCACGTTACAATAATCGTGGAATTTGGCATTGTAATCGGGTAAATTTTTCCAATCCCAACGTTCCTCATTCGTTACGTCACCTATTCCCCACTCAGGGAGGCGGACGTTGCACACCCAGATGTGCTGGGAGTTACCACGTTCATGGTTTGGTCCTGAAGCAACACCTGTGCAGTAATTTAAGGCGGAGATGTATTGGGCCCGCCAGTTGTGGGCTGCAATTTCCTGGCCCTTCATCGCCACTGCCCAGTTTTCTGAACCCTTCCCTATTCTTTGGGCAGCGTATTGGCATCCTTCGCCGAGTAGATAAGCAAGTCCACCTTCCCGAAAAGCGATCTTCTTCGTCAACTCAATTACCGCTTCGTGATTACCCCACGTTAATTCAAGGCCGTAGGTATCCTTTTTTGTAATCACACCTTTCTCATAGCATTCCATGGCCCAGGCAATGATTGTACCTAAAGAAATGGTATCCATAGAATATTTGTCTGCCAGTTCACAGGCATAAGCAATTGCTTTGACATCTGAACACATTGTATCATAACCCATCATAGCCAAGGATTCGTATTCTGGTCCCTTTCCCTTAAATCGATATGGACCTTCTTTAACTTCACAGTAATTATGGCACTGAACGACACAGTATTTGCAAGGCCAGGGTTTTGCATTTAATTCCTTAGCGTAATTTGAGGCATGCCAGGCTTTTACCCCTTCTGGCCAATCCCCTAAACGATAGTTCTTAATGGGGAGATTTCCTTGTGGGGCAAATAATTCTGTGGCTGAAGCAGTCCCCACCCGTTTGGTTTGAAGCCACTCAGGTTTCTGTGAATCGATCATGGCAAGTCTTCGATTAATCTCTTTGTTTAACCTATTCAATTCCGATTGGTCATGATATTTCAATTTCTGACTCCCCCGAATGGCAATGGCCTTCAGAAGCTTTGATCCCATTACAGTGCCCATCCCACATCGACCACAGTAGGATTTCTTTCGTGTTTGAATATTTCCGAAACGAACACCGCGCTCCGCAGCCTGGCCAATGCTAGCCACTTCGAATTCATCCCCCTCGGCTTCATGTATTGCATCTTCGGTCTCATAGGCATCCTTTCCCCAAAGACGGCCCGCAGATTTGAGCACCGCCTTGTCATCATCAACAACGAGATAGACAGGTTTTTCTGCTCGACCTGTCACAACAATAGCGTCATAACCTGCAGCCTTCATTTCTATCCCAAATGTGGCAGTACCTGCAGATCCTGTGTTCATAAAAATCGAAGGAGAAATAGCAGTTGTGGCCCATTTCCCTGCTCCACTTTGGTGAATTCCATTGAGAATCCCTGCTGCCAGAGTAAGACAGTTGGCTGGGTCAAATGGAAGCGTACCACGAGGGGACTCCCTCCACATGAAATAAGCTCCTAGTCCTTCCCCTCCTAAGAAATATTCGTAAATTTCATCGGGCACCTTTTCAGTTTTCACGGTTCTTTGGCTTAAATCAACCCTCAAGACTTTATTCCACACGCCTTTCATAAAAGTTATCCTCCTTTCATCTTTTATCAGATTTAAGTCTAACGGTTCAATTTTTTCCAGTCCTTTTAAGTGATAGATTTTTTTAATTTAAATATCAATGGGTCTAAAAATCAATACAGTTGCCATCACTATGAAAACCATTGTCTCAGCACCTTGAGACCAGTACCTTGCGGTAATAGACATCACCATTCCCAAGGTAAAGGCGGAGATAAATGTTCCATTTAGGTTTCCCATTCCACCTACGATGATGACAGCAAAGCTTAATAAGAGTATAGAAAGTCCCATATAGGGATGGACAGAACTCATGGGAGCATACAGAACCCCTCCTAAGGCAGCAAGGGCACTTCCTAATACAAATACAATAGAAAAATATTTGTTCACATTGATCCCAAGGCATCTCACGCCATCTTTATCCTCCAGAGCGGCTATAACAATCTTTCCAACAATGGTCTTTTTGAAAAATAGGTTGAGAGCAAAAAAGAGAAGAATCGCAATGACGACAATAAGAATTCTATAAGTAGGAAGCGAGAGTCCCCAAAGCGTAATATAGCTTCCGATGGGATCACTGATGGGATATGGCCTGACCCCCCAAATCCATTTGATCGCATCGACCCCAATCAGTGCAATTGCAAAGGTAGCAATAAAGGTGTAATCGAGTGATTCACCATAAAGCCTCCGAATTATAAATCTTTCAATGAGATAGCCGATCGGAATGACTGTAAGGATTGCAAATAGGACACCAAAGTGAAAATGCCATTTGAGAAAATTGACAAGTGTAATTAGTATATAGACCCCTATGGTGTAGGTAATGGTATGAGCGAAATTAATTACTCTCATCGTCCCAAATGTTAATGAAAAACCAATAGAGATAAAATAAAGAATTGCACCAATGGTCAGTCCATAGACAATAGTGTAAATCACTTTTAGATAGCCTCCCTTTTTAAAAATCTCGAAACTACTCCACCCCGTTCCAAATAATCAAAAAATTTTTGAAGATATCCCCAAACCCCCATCCTGAATCTAAAGACAATAATCAGAAGGGAAAATCCTAAGAACATTTCCCAACGATAAATATATATGGGTAAAAAATTGCTGATTACCATATAGATCATCCCTCCGATAATGGCTCCGTAAAGATGACCTGACCCTCCGATGAGGCAAGCGAAAACAACTCCGACATTGCCGTTAACATCCATTGCATTTGGGTTAACGAAATTATAATTCAGTGCAGTTAATACCCCTGCAAGCCCTGCTATGCCTCCAGCAATAACAAAGGTTAACCATTTGTAAAGAAAGGTGTTGTAACCAAGAAATCTTACCCTTGTCTCATCTTCCTTAATCGATCTGATTAGTATTCCATAAGGTGAGGAGGTTAACTTTCTCAAAAAATAAAAAACTAATAATAGACAGATTAAGACAAATACAAACATCGCTGGTCGGCTACTCAAGTTAAGAAAACCTAATTTTGAAGGGCTTACTCCAAATCCATCTTCACCCCTTGTAATTCCTCGAAGAGGTGAAAGGACAAGAAAAAAACCAATATGGTTGAAAGCCAAATTGATCAAAGCGAAACAAGCGCCTGTGGCTCTGACTGTGATTAGGCCAAGAATCATAGCCAATAATCCAGCAAAGACAACTCCTATAAAAATGGCCAAAAGGAAATTTCCGCTTATATAGTTGATAAAAAGCCCACATCCATATGCACCAGTGCCAAGATACAGCATGTGGCCAAAGGAGAGCCGGCCCATATATCCATAGAGTAAATCAAAGGACATAGCAAAGATACAGAAGATCATAAAATCCGTCACCCTATGGGTCGAAAGCAGAGGTGTAGCCAGAAGAAAAAAGATAGCAATTAGGATTAAACCTATTATTCCACGATCCCTTGAAAACATGCCAATAGAATTGGGTAAATCTTCACCTGATTTCCTTTTAAAGTAATTTTCCATTTTATATAGAAACTCCTTTTACCATCTTCTCCAAAACTATTAAAGAAATACTTCTAATTCTTCCGTTTGCTTAATCTGAGATTTATCAGTAATTGCCTTGACCACCTTACCTTCTTTGAGAATGTAAAGTCTATCGGCCAGCCGGTTCATCATAGCAAGATTCTGCTCAACGATGATAGCAGAAATTTTCTCTTTGAGGCTACTAAGGATATTGACAATCTCTTCGATGACAATAGCAGCCAGTCCCTGTGTTGGTTCGTCGATTAAGAGGAGCCGGGGCTCCCCAACCAAAGCCCGTCCAACTAAAAGAATCTGTCTCTGCCCTCCACTCAACTGACCAGCCTTTATCTTAAGGAAATCTTTCAATTTTGGATAGATACTAATAACCTTACCTAAAGCCACATCCAATGGTTCACCGCTTGCGAATGCGGCTATTTCTATATTCTCCTGGACAGTTAAATTCCCAAAAACTTTCTTTTCCTGCGCAACATATCTAAGCCCTTTTGAATATAGATCCTCTGTAGGAAGACCTGTGATCTCTTGCCTTTGGTACAGAATAGAGCCCTTTTGAGGTTTTAAAAGGCCAATAATGGTTTTTAGCAGAGTTGTCTTCCCTGCACCATTTCGTCCAATTAAAAAAGCCATCTGACCTTTTTCAAGGTTAAGGGAGACGGATTGGAGTACCTTTGCATACCCATAAGCAACATCTAAATCTTTTATTTCGAGCATATCATCCTTTCTAAGAATTCATTGGGTCATCTCGCTTCTCCCCCAGTAACATTCTCTGACGGTTGGGTCACAGAGCACATTATTAGGACTTCCCTGGCATATCAATTTCCCTTCATTCATTACGCAGAGGCGATCTACAAAGTCCACGATCTTTGATACTTTGTGCTCAATGATGCATAAGGTTAAGTTTTTTTTGATCTGTTGAAGAAGTCCAAGAACTTCTGAGATCTCCGCATCACTAAGTCCAGACAGGGGTTCGTCTAAAAGGAGGAGTTTTGGATTGAGGGAGAGGGCAATTCCAATTTCCAACATTCTCTTTGAACCGTAAGGGAGCTCGGAGGTAAGAACCTTTGCCTTTCTTTCGAGTCCAACCATTTTCAGAACTTTGAGACAGCCTTCCAGAATCTCTCTATTTTTTGTTGTTGAAAAGAAGAATTTTCGAGGGGAGGTGTGCAGTTCATTGAATCGAATGATTGAAAGAACAAGATTTTCCCAAACCGTCATGGTATTAAAAACAGAGACGAGCTGGAAGGTCCTTACCATCCCTTTTATAACTCGCTCATGCGGGGAATTTTGAGTGATGTCCTCACCCATGAAGATAATCCTTCCCCCAGTAGGAGGGAAGAAGCCTGATAGCAAATTAAAGAGGGTTGTCTTTCCCGAACCATTAGGGCCTATAATGCCAGTTACCTCACCTTTATTGATAGAAAAGTTTACCTTGTTGACAGCAATAAGACCGCCGAAATGTTTGCTCAGACTTTCTGCGATTAAAATTTGAGGCATAAAAGTCCTTTTTTAATTCAAAATCTCCTCTTTATTTTGAAAAATGGAAGAGGGGCAGTTGGGTTCAACGCTTTAGAACGCAGGTTTTTCCACCCAACTGCCTTTCTTCTATTCGAAAAAAATCGGTATTTTTCATATTACGACACAACCCCTGAGATGTGGGGGAATATTATTTTGTCACTCCCAGCCCATCTCTTTCAGAGGAAGACACAGTTCTTCTCCAGTATAGATATCAACCACTTTGCCGAAATCCCATTTATTCCTCTTCTCTTTAGGAGATTTCCCATCTACAATAAAATAGGCGTATTTATATGAAGGTCTCCCATCGATCCGCCATGTAGCCGGTCCTTTCACGCTCATAAAATCTGGTTTATCCATAAGTGCTTTATAGACTTTTCCTGGTTCAAGAGAGTTGGCAAGCTCAATTCCTCTTATAATTTGTTGCGCCCCAAGGTACGCATATACTGCAAAAGGATCAGGTGGTTCACCATACTCTTTTTGCCATACCTCTGACAATTTCTCCACTGCCTTTACAGTCTCAATATCCTTTAGGCCTTTTAGATCATGGTACCACCACCATCCCATGGTGACCCCTTCGAGGGCTTCAGGGGGGACTCCAATTGCCTGGGCATTAATAATGCAGTTGAAGAAAAGCTTTGAATCTTTCTTCAACCCAAGTTCATGAACCTGTTTTAGAACATTGATGGCATCTGCACCCCAATGGCCCATCATCACGACATCAGGCTTCATCTCTTTGATCTTGATGATGTAAGAAGTGAAGTCAGGTGTCCCCACAGGCGACCAGACTTCAGTGATTTTGATATGGGGATATTTGGTGCTGAAGACTTTATGGGCTCCCTTTGCAGCACCTCGACCATAGGCATAATCCGGGAGAAAGAGAACAACACTTTTAGGCTTATAGGTTCTGCTTACGTAGTCTGCACACATTCTTCCTATACCATCAACCGCACCAAGAGTCGAGATATAATAGGGTGCCTTCTTATCCTTGCGGAAGATGCTTTCCTCAACGCCATTAGGAGCCATAAATAACGCTTGTCCTTCTCGAATCTGCTCATTGATGGCCTGGCTCACATGAGCAAAAGTTCCACCGACAACAAGTAGAATCTTTTCTTCGTTTAATTCCCGGAACCTTCGAACACCCACGTCGGGTTTCGTTTCGTCATCCCTTATCACTGGTTCCACTTTGACCCTTTTCCCTCCAAGCATTACACCTCCTGTTTCATTTGTCTGCTTGATTGCCAATTTAACACCATCGAGCTGAATCTTCGCTACTGGAGCACCTGCACCCGTAATACTGAACATCGCTCCAATCTTGACCTGTGCCAGAGATGGGGTGCTCAAAATCATAATACTTATTAACCCAATCAAACAAAAAAATTTTAAAGTCCTTTCCATTTGAATTCCCTCCTTCCTTTAAAAAATTATGCTGTAAAAATTTTCCTTATAAACTCCCTTTGACCTGAGATTTTCTTTTGAAAATATTCAAATTCTCTTCACCTCCTTTCCACAGTGGTAACCCTCCATAAAAAGTTGACGGATTAAAAAATATAGAAAGAATTAGCAACTCCTAATGCGAAAATTCCCCTGCTCGTCAGTATATCTTTCGGTCTTAACCCCCTCGAGGACTGTTAAACTTATTTCAGCACGGTATGCCACGACACTGCCTGGTTCTAAGTGTCCAATAAAAATCGCCTTACTATCCCAATCGAAAACGGTGATATGGACATGGGGATCTCCCCCGATGACTGAGCCTTGGACACTGGCCAGTTCGATAGGACCTGTAAAGTTCCAGAATTTTTCCTTCACAGGTAAGGTGGTATTGGTAATGGTGTGTAAATGTACCCTCTGAAGAGAGCCAATTCCACCCGTTATAGCAGCGGTATCAATTTTCTCTTTTTTTACTACCTCCTGTAGTCCTTCAAGAAGGAGGTCGTCCCTGTCAAACATGATCAGAATTGTCTTTGGAGTTGTTTTGGATACAAAATATTGCATGCTCCCCTCCTTTTTGATGATTCCCATATTATCTTAACTCACCCTCTTGCCATACAACTCTACCATGGGAAATCACTGTCTTAACATTTTTAATTGTCCCAATATCTTCAATGGGATTACCTTCTATTCCGATAATATCAGCAAATTTCCCTATCTCGAGGGTCCCAATACTGGCCTCTCGTCCACAGACCTTGGCAGCGTTATAAGTGGCAGCCATTAAGGCCTGGCTTGGAGTAGCCCCTAAATCAACAAGATATTTAATCTCCTGTGCCAAGCCCCCATGGAACCCATCTGTACCCACTGCATATTTAACACCTGACTTAACGACCTTTTGCATTTTTTCCATGACTTCGTTTCGCTGGGCCAAATGACCTTCAGCGAGAGTGGGAGGAAGATTCTTAATTCTATCATTATTTAAAAAAACACTGGGGGTCATCACTAACCATTTATCAGATTTAATTAGGAGATCAATTTCCCGGTCTGTCATGAAATAACCATGCTCAATGTAATCAACCCCAATTTTTAGAGCCCAATCCAAACCGACTCCACCAATACAGTGTGCGGATATGGGAATCCCCACTCGATGGGCTTCCTCTACTGCTGTCTGAATCTCTTCCTCAGATAAATAGCACGGGATGCCTTTAGAGCTTTTTAGCGTCCCTGTTATATAGATTTTAATGAGGTCAGCACCTGCGGCTACATTTTCCCTGACTGCATTTCGAATTTGTTCCACACCATTAAAAGGATAACCTACAAAGCCATGTCCATGAGTGGCTCTGATCCCTCGGGTGGCTATAAGGAGATTTGGGCCACGTATCATTCCTGAATTAACTGCCTTTTTACAATCAACATCAAGGAAACCTTTGTCACCTAAGCAACGCGATGTCGTTATGCCAGAGTTTAAATCCACAGACATTTTTGCAACTGCTCTTAGTGTAAGTTCAGGTATGCTATCATTCATTCGATAGAGATAGTTATCCAATGTGGCATCGAGGGATAGGTGATTGTGGCAATCGATTAGTCCTGGTAGAAGCGTCTGATCCCTAAGGTCAATATTCGTATTGACTCCCTCTATTTTCATTTCACCTTTACGCCCAATAGCGTGAATATATTCCCCTTCTATGAGGATCAGACCATCTTCAATGGGAGGAGAGCCTAACCCGTTAATTATCATCTTTCCTCTAATTAAAATACGACCCATCAGACTATACCTACGGTTCAGTGATACGTTCTAAAACCTTCATTGTATCTGCACCATCCATGTTTTCTAACCCCATCGAAATGGCTGCCATAAAGTATTGATAGGCAGAGGTTGCAGTGTAAAGAGGGATTCTGAGGTTGTGTGCTGTATTAATCACGATACCAATATCCTTGGCAAGTTGGCCAAGGCCACCGGGTGATGGAACATGCTCAAGGATACTTTTTGACAGAAGACGGAAATAGTCACTCCCACCAATCCCTTTACCAACGATGTCGCAAACCATTGCTGGGTCTAAATCAAGCCTTCTTGCCATCAAAATGACTTCCATGACAGCCGCATGAGTCACACACACTAAGAGCTGGTTGCAGTGCTTAACAGATTGGCCCATACCAACCTTCTCTCCGACATGGTGTATTTTTCCAATAACCTCAAGAACCTTCCGGCATTTTTCCACCAGTGGGGTTGGAGCTGCAACAATTAATGTGAGAGTTCCTGCTTTCACCCTTGCTGGTCCACCTGTAAAGGGACAATCAATAAACTGAATACCTTTCTCTTCACATTTTTGAGCTACCCATTCTTGATTTTCACGACGGATAGTTGACATGCCAATCACTTTCAAGTTCTCATGTGCTCCGTCTAATATTCCATTTGGGCCTGTAATTACCTCTATGACCTGAGGATCGTTTAGTACCATAATGATGATGGTATCCACGTTTTGAGCTACTGAGGCTGGGTTTTCCACATAAATCCCACCTATCTCCTGAAATCTTTTTATTACCTCAGGCCTCCTTGCATACCCAAACACTTGATACCCATTCTCAATATATTTCTCGGCCGCGGGCATACCACATCGGCCAAGTCCAATAATTCCAATTTTCTCTGTCATAATTGACTCCTTAAATTTCTTATCCTAATATTCTTGTTGGGCAGTCAATCTTTCAAGAAGTTTGCCTGCCCGATGGGGATTAAAGGCCCCACAAAGGCAGGGCTTTGCAAGTTCAATAGATGCCTCTTCGATTGAGATCTTTTTATTCTTTATATCTTCAACCATTTTTTTAACAAGATGACCTGAGACCAGCCCATGGCCACACATGGTGACAAAATCGAGGATTTCAGGGGGCCAGATTTTACTTTTATTACCATGGATACCTAAGGCAAATTCCACCAGATGTGGTTTAACCCCAGCCTTTTTACAGCAATCAAAGACCTCATCAAACAAACCAGAAACGACTACAGAAATTCCAATATTTTTTTCTTTTAATTCTTTCATACAGGCAATTAGACTTTCTTTATCTTTAAATACCACCTGCCAACCTACTGTATGTTTTTGCATGATCTCCTCGGGTACCATCATAAATTGATTGGAAACCTTGCAATCCCCATAGTTAAGACCTGTATATTTTCTTGCAATTTTGGCCATTTCCTTTAGCCGTTCTCCAGCCCCAATATCGTTATACCCTCGGGCTACATGGGTTAACATGACAAAATCTTCTTTCAAGCTTTCGATATCTCCTGTACGATGTAATGAGTGCGTCATATAGTACCCTCTTTTTTAATTTACTTTTTATTAAGATCACACCTGAAAACCCCGTCCTGTGGACGGGGATGAAAGGTGT
>JBBIRM010000038.1:0-20362 GCA_037441765.1 Deltaproteobacteria bacterium
TTCGATATCGGAGATTTCATTGGCCTTGAGGGGAAAATTTTTCGAACGAAGACAAGGGAGTTGACCCTTCAAGTTTACAATTTCTGCCTTCTTGCAAAGTCTCTTCGTCCCATCCCGGAGAAGTGGCATGGCCTTACGGATATTGAAGCTCGATATCGACAGCGCTATCTGGATCTCATCGCAAATCCAAAAGTAAAGGAGATATTTCTCACCCGGATCAGAGTTATCCATAAGATTCGGGAATTCTTTAATCAGCGGGGTTTTCTGGAAGTGGAGACGCCTATGATGCATCCCATTCCTGGAGGGGCCACTGCCAGGCCCTTCAAAACCTATCATAAAGCCCTCGACATGGATCTTTATTTAAGGGTGGCACCAGAGCTCTATTTAAAAAGATTGGTGATCGGAGGCCTTGAGAGGATTTTTGAAATCAATCGGAGTTTTCGAAACGAAGGCATCTCCACCCAACACAATCCTGAATTCACCATGCTCGAATTCTACCAAAGTTATGCCGACTACCAGGAGATGATGGGGATGACGGAGGAACTTCTCTGCTCCATTATTGAAGAGATTCATGGAAACCTATCCATCATCTACCAGGGTAAAGAGATTCATTTCACCCCTCCCTGGAGAAGAATCAGATTCAAAGACTCTCTCCTGGAAATTGGAAAATTTAATCCTTCTATCTTAAAAGATCGAATGAAGGCCATTGAGACGGCCAGTGCTCTGGGCCTTGAGTTAAAGCGAGGGACTTCACATGGAAGAGTATTGGCGGAACTCTTTAAAGAGAAGGTGGAACCCCATCTTCAACAACCAACTTTCGTAACCCATTACCCCGTAGAGGTTTCGCCTCTTGCCAGGAGAAATCAAGAAGATCCTGAGGTAGTGGATCGATTTGAGCTCTTTATTATGGGTCGAGAGATCGCCAATGGTTTTTCTGAATTGAACGATCCGATCGAGCAGAGGGAGCGTTTTGTCCAGCAGTTAAAAGAGAGGGATGAGGAAGGGGATTCCTCCATTTTCATGGACGAAGATTTTCTCCATGCCCTCGAATTTGGGATGCCTCCCACGGCAGGAGAAGGAATCGGGATTGATCGTTTAGTGATGATTCTGACAGACTCTCCTTCCATTCGAGAAGTGATCTTCTTCCCCTTGCTTCGAAAGGAGAAGTAATGTTTTATGAAGTATGAGTGGTTCATTGGAATAAGATATCTCAAGGCGAAACGAAAGCAGACCTTTATCTCCATCATCACCGTGATTTCGATAGTAGGAGTCATGGTGGGGGTGATGACCCTTATTATCGTCCTTGCAGTAATGAGCGGATTTGAAAAGACGCTCAAGGAGAAGATTTTAGGCACCCAGGCCCATCTTGTCCTTCTTAAGGCCAGTCAAGAGGGGATGGATAATTATGAGGAAGTGGCAAAGAAGGTAGAAGGGGTGAGGGGAGTGGTCTCAGCAGCTCCATTCATTCTAAATCAAGTGATGCTCTCATCCGAATCGAGTGTCTCAGGAGTGGTTCTAAAAGGGATCGATCCAGATCGAGTGGGGAAGGTAACAGAATTGGCTCATAACCTGAAGGCAGGTAGGTTACAGGATTTGAAGGGAGTGGAGGGGGAGGCTGGCATCATCCTTGGTGTGGAACTGGCCAAACACCTCTCTGTAGGTATCGATGATCCCATCCAGGTCGTCTCTCCCTTTGGGACGATCACTCCTATGGGAATGATGCCTAAAATGAAGCGTTTTCGGGTAAAGGGAATTTTCCATTCAGGGATGTATGAGTATGATAGCACTATGGCCTATGTCTCTCTCGAAAGTGCTCAAAAATTTTTTAGCATGGGATCTCACGTGACAGGGATCGAAATCAAGACCCAGGACATTTATAAGGTTAAAGAGATTGGAAAGGAGATTCGACGCCTCATGGGGTTCCCTTTCTGGACCAAGGATTGGATGGAGATGAACCGAAACCTGTTCTCAGCTCTAAAACTGGAAAAGATCGCTATGTTTATCATCCTTGTTTTAATAATTTTGGTGGCAGGGTTCAATATTATCTCCACCCTCATCATGGTGGTTATGGAGAAGAACAAGGATATCGCTATCCTGAAGTCGATGGGAGCTCCTTCCCAGAGTATCCTGAAGATTTTTCTCATTGAGGGATTGATAATTGGTTTGGTGGGCACTGTGTTAGGGACGATCCTGGGGCTTGGTGCGGCCTTCAATTTAGAAAAGATAACCGAATATGTAGAACATCTATTTGGATTTAAGATTCTCGCAAGCGATATTTATTATATCGATAAATTGCCTTCGCAGGTAAACCCTCTGGATGTCTTGTTGATCGTGATTACAGCAATCCTGATCACTCTTTTAGCCACGATTTATCCAGCATGGAGAGGTTCAAAACTCGATCCTGCTGAGGCGTTGCGATATGAATAGGGGAAGGGTTTCTTTTAAAGAGGAGGCTCAGCAGGCTTACCTCAAAGGGGATTGGAGAAAGGCCCTTACATTCTTCCAGAGGCATTGCGCTCAGGAGCCAGGAGATCTTCGATCTCAACTTAAGGTGGGAGAATTGTTAAACCGATTAGGGCGAAAGAAAGAGGCGGTTCAGATATTACAAAAAGTGGCAGAATCCTATGCCAGGGAAGGGTTTTTACTCCAAGCGATCTCTGTCAATAAGATGATTTTGAGGACCGATCCGAATCGTCTGGAGGTCCATGAGAGATTGGCTCATCTTTACACCGAAAGGATTCATGAGGCGGTCCCCTACCCAACAATCCCTACCATTCCTATTTTCTCAGATCTAAGTAGAGAGGAGCTTGAGTCCATAATCCAAAGGTTGAGCCTAAAAACTTTTCCCAAGAAGAGTTACATCTGCAGGGAGGGAGAGAAGGGGGATTCCCTTTATATCATCAGTCGGGGAATCGTAGCCATCACCAAACAGATGCCCAAAGGTGAGGAGATTTGGATTCGCAACCTCAGGGAAGGAGATTTTTTCGGAGAATTTAGTTTCTTAACAGACCAGAGGAGACATGCCAGTGTCATGGCTGTGACGGAATGTGAAATTCTGGAGATCTCTCAAAACGAACTCAACCAGATTATTCAGGCTCATCCCCATGTTAAAGAAATCCTCCATGATTTTTTTCAGAAAAGGGTTTTTGATTTCTTCCTTGCCCTTTCCCCCTTTTTCTCCTGCCTCAATTTTAAAGAGAGGGAGGAGGTGCTTAAACGTTTTCGTCTCATTAAGTTTCCCAGAGGAAAGATGATCTTCAGAGGTGGCGATCCTGCCCACGCCCTCTATATGATAAAAAGTGGAGAGGTTGAGATCTTTACTGAGAATCGCAAGCGAAGGAGGGTCGTCTTAGGGAGATTAAAAAGTGGAAGCGTCTTTGGGGAAATTGGACTCTTTTTTGGAAAACCCCGAATGGCCTCCGCTCAAACCATTGAGCCTTCTGAACTGTATGAGTTGACCAAAGAGGATTTAGAAGCCTGTATACAACATATTCCCATTCTTCAGTCCACATTGAGAGAGATCTCATACCGACGCTTGAAACAGATTAAAGAAATCATTTCTAAGGAAGAGGTTGAAAAAGCCAAGGAGGGGATGGTTTGAAGGAATTGATTCGAGTGGAACAGCTCTTTAAATCCTTTGGGAATGGAGCAAAGAAGGTGGAAGTTCTAAAAGGGGTTGACCTTCTCTTCTTTGAGGGTGAGCGTACAGCCATTGTTGGGGCCTCTGGGGTTGGGAAAACAACCCTTCTCCATATCTTGGGGACACTTGATCGGCCCTCCTCGGGGAGGGTTTTATATGAGGGGAAGGATGTCTTTACATTGAATGAGAAGGAGTTATCCAATTTTCGAAATCGAGAGATTGGCTTTGTCTTTCAATTTCACCATCTCCTTCCGGAGTTTAATGCCCTGGAAAATACAATGATGCCATGTCTCATCCAGGGTATTCCAAAAAAAGAAGCGATCCTTAGGGCAGAGGAGATCCTCCGATTAGTAGGCCTCCAGGACCGACTCACCCATAAACCTGGAGAGCTTTCAGGTGGGGAGCAACAGAGAGTGGCTGTAGCGAGGGCGCTCGTTTTAGAACCTAAAGTCCTTCTGGCGGATGAACCCACGGGTAACCTCGATACCAAAACCGGCGAGACGGTCTTTCGTCTGCTCATTGAATTGAATCAGATGAAAGGGGTAACCCTTGTCATGGTCACTCACAATATGAATTTAGCAAACCAACTGCCTCGTCAGATTCAGTTGATTGACGGAAAGGCCAAGGAAAAGAAGAGCCTATTTACAATTGAATAAAGATTTGATAAAAAAATAAAAATTTTGACCATCGTATATTATGACTCGAATCATAAAAAAGAGGATCTCTTTTAATTGCCAAAAAAGGGAAATAGGGATATGAAGCGAAAAGGGGTAGGGTGGCTTATTCTCTTTCTTCTTTTCTGCATTTTAGGAATTGGTCATGCAGAGGAAGAGGTTATTGATAAAATCACCTTTCTTGGAAATGTGAGGATTGAAGAAGGGACTCTCCGGACAGCCATCAAAAGCCGAGAAGGTACCCCTTTTTCTGACAACCAGGTCCGTGAGGATTTACGTTCTATTTTTGCCCTGGGTTTTTTTTCGGATGTTCAAGTTGATATTAAACCCACGCCAAAAGGAAAGGAGATTATCTTTATTGTGGTGGAGAAGCCTTCGATCAAAGACATCGGAATCACAGGGAATCAGAAGGTGAAGTATGACCTGATTAAGGAACAAATCACATTGACACCACGTTCCATCCTCAATCTGGATAAGGTGAAGGAAAATGCAGAATTGATTCGTAAACTCTATTTTTCCAAGGGTTATTATGGAGTGAAGGTGGACTATCAGGTTGATTACCTTGAGACAAATGAGGCAGTGGTGACCTTCAAGATTGTGGAGGGTCCCAAAGGGCATATAAAAAAGATTGTCTTTAAGGGAAATAAGAAGATTAAGAGTTCAGAGTTGAAAAAGGTGATGCAGACTAAACAGCGCAATATCTTCTCCATCATTACCAAAACGGGACGACTCGATGAGGATATCTTTAAGAACGACCTTCAGATCCTTACCGCCTACTATGTCGATCATGGCTATCTTGAGGCAAGGGTCTTCGAGCCTAAGATCGATCTCAGTGACCCAAAACGTATAAAGATCGAAATCGAAATCTCAGAGGGACCTCAATATCGGGTGGGGGAGATCGATTTCAAGGGCGATCTCCTCACCACAAAGGAGGACCTTTTCAAAGTGATTAAGATCAAACGAAATCAAACTTATAGCAATTCCGCAATTCGTCAGGATGTCAACGCCCTCACCGAAAAATTTGCCAACCAGGGTTATGCCTATGTGGAGGTTGATCCAGAGACCATTTCGGACCCCAAAAATCTATTAGTCCACATCACCTTTGACATCCGTAAGAACAAACAGGTCTATTATGAAAGGATTCAAATTGTAGGAAATACCAAGACTCGTGACAAGGTGATCCGGCGGGAGCTCCAATTTGCAGAGGGTGAACTTTACAGTGTGACCAAGATGGGTAAGAGTCGAGATAGGTTGAAGAGGACAGGGTTTTTTAAAGAGGTGGACTTTACCACAAGTCGGGGCAGCACAGATGAGAAAATCAACCTCGACATTAAAGTTGAGGAGGCCCCCACAGGCTCCCTCACCTTTGGAATCGGATATAGTTCCATTGAGAAGGTTGTGGGTATGGCGTCCATATCAGATAGGAACCTTTTTGGTCTGGGCTACCATGGTGTGTTGAAGTTTAGTCTGGGGACAGAGACCAGCCACTTTAAATTGAGCTTCACCGATCCTTACTTTTTGGGATATAACTACGCAGTTGGGGTAGACGGCTACTATGATACCGTTGAGATCTTCTCCTCCTATAAGTATAAGATTATGGGAGGGGATCTCCGAGTGGGAAGAGAGATCGCAGAAAATATTCGCATTGATGGGATGTATAAACTTGAAAAGATCAATGTCTATGATATCCAACCAGATGCCTCTTGGTATATCAAAGAGCAGGAGGGGAAGAGAGTTACCAGTGCCATCTCTCTAAATCCCTCTATGGATACGCGAGATGATTACTACCAACCCTCTCGAGGGGCTTACCATAGTTTTTTTATACAGTATGCAGGGGGGATATTAGGAGGGGATAACTATTTTATTAAAGCAACCCTCGAGACCAGTTGGTACTTCCCTCTACCTTTGAAGACCGTTCTTAACCTCCGTGGAAGGTTTGGAATTCTTGAGCCTTACGGCGGGAGGAAGGCCCCTGTCTATGAAAAATTCTATGTGGGTGGGATTAGAACTGTTCGGGGGTTTGAATATGGAGAGGCTGGACCGGTGGACCCCAAAACAGGAGACCCCCTTGGGGCTGAAAAGATGTTTGTCATCAATTCTGAACTGATATTCCCCCTTGCTCGAGAAATTGGCCTCAAGGGAGCTGTCTTCTATGATATGGGAAAGGGGTTTGATAAGTGGGATGATTTCCTTCCCTTGAGGCATGGGGCTGGGGTGGGTATTCGTTGGTTCTCTCCATTTGGACCTCTTCGAATAGATTTTGGATTCAATCTCAACCCGAAGAGGGGAGAGAAGCGACATGTCCTCGATTTTACAGTTGGGACAATTTTTTAATGAACTAAGTTCAAAGAATTTAAAGAGAGGAGAATGAAAGATGTACCGAAAAGTTTTTTCTCTAATCATTGGGATCGTTCTTATTTTTGGGGGATTCGGGCCCCTATGGGCAACTGAGATCAAGATCGGTTTCGTGGATATCCAGAAGGCTGTAAATGAATGTCAGGCAGGAAAGGAAGCTAAGAAGGCCATAACTAGTGATCTTGAGAAATTTCAGCGTAAGATTGCGGAGAAACAGAAGGAACTTCAAGCCTTGAAGGAGTCCCTTGAGAAGCAGGCCTTGATGCTCAGCGCAGAGGCAAGGGCAGCAAAGGAGAGGGAATATCAGAACAAACTTCGAGAATTTCAAAGATGGGGGGAAGACAATCAGAACGAGATTAATCAGAAGAGACTGGAAATGGAACGTACTATCTCAATGGGCCTCCATAAGGTAATCCAAAAGTTGGGAGCGGAGGAGGGCTATACGCTCATTTTAGATAAGAACGAAAATATTGTCCTCTTTGCATCCAAGGCTATTGATCTCACAGATCGTGTGATTAAGGCCTATGATGCCCAGAAAAAGTAGTGATGGGCAGATGGTGGAGGAGAAAGGGTTAAAAGGAATTTTGCTTTGTAAAATCTAATGGACTGAAAGGCGAAGGAATGAAAAAACGTCTAAAAGAACTGGCGGAGTTGGTAGGGGGGACAATCATTGGGGACGGTGAGGTGGAGATCTCAGGGGTAGGTTCAATTGAAGAGGCTCGTCCTGGAGAGATCACTTTCATCGCTCACCCCAAATATCTCCCAAAAATGGAGAAGAGCCAGGCATCTGCCATAATCGTCTCAAAAGAGGTGACCCAGGCCCCTAAACCCTTACTCTGCGTTGCCAATCCATACCTGGCCTTTATAAAAGTTCTTCATCTCTTTTTTCAAAAGGTCTATCAACCAAAGGGGATAGACCCTATGGCCTGGATAAGCCATACTGCAGTTTTGGGAAAGGATTTGACCATTTACCCCTTTGTCTACATAGGGGAAAGATGTGAAATTAAAGACCGTGTAATCCTTTACCCAGGCGTCTATGTGGGTGAGGAGTCAATCATTGATGAAGACTCCATCCTCTATCCAAACGTGTCCATTTATCCCAAAACGATCATTGGAAAACGGGTTATCCTTCACAGTGGGGTCGTGGTGGGAAGCGATGGATTTGGGTATGTCAAAGATGGGAAGAGGAATATTAAGATTCCTCAGGTGGGGAGGGTTGTCATTGAGGACGATGTGGAGGTTGGGGCCAATACAACAATTGATCGAGCCACCCTTGGAGAGACCATTATTCGGAGAGGGGTGAAGATCGATAATCTGGTTCAGGTGGCCCATAATGTAGTGATTGGAGAGGATTCGATCATTGTTGCACAGGTTGGTATTTCGGGCTCAACAAAGATTGGGAGCAATGTCACTCTGGCAGGGCAGGTGGGCGTTGTGGACCATGTGGAGATTGGTGATAATGTCATTGTAGGGGCACAATCCGGGGTGGCCTATGATCTTGCTCCAAATCAGGCCTATACTGGAAGCCCGCCCCTTCCTCACCGGGAATTTTTAAGAGCAATCTCTGTATTTCCCAAATTGCCTGAGATGAGAAAGACCTTGCTTGATGTAGAAAGACGTTTGGCAAAGATCGAAAGCCAACTCAATTTAGAAGGGAAGGAGAAATAGATGATCGATATCAATGAAATCATGAAGATCTTACCCCATTCCTACCCCTTCCTTTTAGTGGATCGGATTTTAGAGATCGAGCCAGGCAAGAGGGTGGTGGGTATCAAGAATGTGACTTACAATGAGCCCTTCTTCCCAGGGCATTTTCCTACAAGGCCCATTATGCCAGGTGTCCTCATTGTTGAAGCACTTGCCCAGGCTGCGGGGATGCTTGTCTTTAAATCCTTGCCCGAGGAGAAACATAAGCTTCCTGTCTATTTTCTAGGGATTGATAATGTCCGATTCAGAAAGCCTGTCATCCCAGGGGATCAACTTCGTCTTGAATGTGAGATTACAAAGCACCGCCAATCGATCTGGGGATTTAAAGGAAAGGCCTTTGTGGAGGACAAATTGGTGGCCGAGGCAGACCTTTTAGCTATGATTGAAGAGGGGGGAAGATGATTCATCCAACTACAATTGTCGATCCGAAGGCTGAAATTGGAAACGAAGTTGATATTGGCCCCTTTGGATTAATTGAGAAAGGGGTCATCATCGGCGATGGTACAAAGATTGGTTCCCATGTTGTCATCCGAGAGGGAACCAAGATTGGGAAGGGATGTCAGATCTTTCAGTTTGCCTCCATTGGAGAGGCTCCCCAAGCGGTGTTCTATAAAGGAGAGAAGACCTCCCTCATTATTGGCGATAATAATATCATTAGAGAATTTGTCACCCTACATCGGGGAACCATACAAGGTGGAGGAAAGACAGTTATCGGGAATAATAATTTCTTTATGGCTTACTCCCATGTGGCTCACGATTGCCAGATTGGGAATCAGGTGGTCATGGCTAACGGAGCGACTTTGGGGGGTCATATTCTGATTGAAGATTATGCCATCATTGGTGGACTGGTCGCAGTCCATCAATTCTGTCGGATTGGGGCTCACTCCTTCATTGGTGGTGTTTCTGGTGTCCTTCTCGATATCCCCCCTTATACCTTGGCCCAAGGAGCCCCAACCAAACTCTATGGCCTCAACACCGTTGGTCTCAAACGCCACCGCTTCTCCCCAGAGACCATCAGGGCCTTGAAGAAGGCTTACCGAATTATTTTTCGTTCGGGTTTGACCTTGGAAAAGGCATTGAAGACCATCGAGGAGGATGATGGAATTTACCAAACGCCAGAGGTGCGACATCTTATCGAGTTCATCCAGCATTCAAAGAGGGGGATCAATCGTTAAGTGAGGAAGATCCAAGTCGGTGTGATCGGCGTTGGTTACTTCGGCCAATTCCATGCAGAGAAGTACGCAAAGATGAGAGGAGTGGAATTGGTAGGGGTGGTGGATATCGATGCCAATCGAGCCAGAGAGGTTGCGAAAAGGTATCGCACCCAGCCCTTTCTCCATTACTCAGAACTTTTTGGCAAAGTTCAGGCGGTCAGCATCACCGTTCCTACCCCCTTACACTATTGTATTGCGAAGGATTTCTTCCTTCAGGGAGTCGATGTCCTCTTAGAGAAACCCATTGCGAACAGTCTGGAAGAGGCGGATGAATTGGTTGAACTTGCTCGGTCCAGAGGATTGATTCTTCAGATCGGACATCTTGAACGATTTAATGGGGCCTTTTTGGCTGTAGAAAGAATTGCCCACAATCCCAGGCTCATTGAAACTCATCGTCTGGGTCCTTTTTCAGGAAGGGGAGGGGAGGTAAATGTTGTATTAGATTTAATGATCCACGATATTGACATCGCCTTAAGTTTAATAAACTCAAGGGTTAAAGAGATACGTGCGAAGGGGGGTGCAATTCTGACCAGATCTTTTGATGTGGCCCAAGCCTGGATCGAATTTGAGAATGGGTGCATAGCAAACTTAACCGCAAGCCGTGTCTCAGAAGAGAAGGTTCGTAAGACCTGGATATTCCAACCAAATAGAATTCTCACCATAGATTTCCTCTCCCAAAAGGCATTTATTTCAAAAAAGGCCCCCTCTTATAGAAAATCCCATCCATATCCTTCTATGCTTACCAGGGAGATTCCTGTTAAAAAGAACGACCATCTGGAGGTGGAGATTGCTTCCTTTCTCCATAGCGTAAGAAACCGAGAATGCGCCCGTGTCTCAGGTTGGGATGGGAGGATGGCACTGGATGTGGCCTTCCAGATCATCCGGAAGATGGAAGAAGCCGATGGAAGAGGGTGAACCTCAAGAGTGACTGATGAAATCTAAGAAAGTCTTACTTGTAGCAGGAGAAGTTTCAGGAGATCTTTTAGGTTCCCATCTGGTGGAAGCAATCCATGAGATCGATCCTGAAGTAATGTTCTTTGGGGTGGGTGGTGAGGGTTTAAAAAAAAGGGGGATGAAGATCCTTTACCCCTCTCAATTGCTTGCGGTTGTTGGACTGACTGAGGTCTTTTTAAAACTTCGTAAGATTCTAAGAGCACTTAAGATCCTTAAACAATCTCTGGAGGGGGAGAGACCCGATTTGGTGATCTTAATCGATTTTCCTGACTTTAACCTACGGCTTGCAAAAATCGCTCACCGTAAGGGAATCCCTGTCCTGTATTATGTGAGCCCTCAAGTTTGGGCCTGGAGAAGGGGCAGGGTGAAGTTGATCTCACGGTGTGTAAAAAAAATGCTGGTTCTTTTTCCTTTTGAACTCTCTTTCTACGAAAGGGAAGGAGTAGATGTCGAATGGGTGGGTCATCCTTTGATCGATATTGTAACCCCTAAGATTTCCAAAGAGGAGGCCTATAAACAGTTTGGTCTTGACCCAGAGCGAAGAACAGTTGCCTTATTGCCAGGAAGCAGGAAAAAAGAGGTGGAGAGGCTTCTGCCTCCCCTTCTTGAGGCAAGCCGTGTCCTATATGATGAAATCCCAGACCTCCAATTCATTATCCCTCTTGCACATGGCATTTGCATAAGGGGGCTTTTGGGGAGAGAACCCCTCTCTTTTCCCTTAAAGGTGGTGGAGGGCGCAACCTATGATGTGATGAACCTCTCCGAACTTTTAATCACTGCCTCAGGAACGGCAACCCTTGAAGGAGCCATCTTGGGAAAACCCATGGTCATTATCTATAAACTCTCGAGGCTCTCTTATTGGGTTGGTAGGATGCTCGTCGAGGTGGATCACATCGGTCTAGTCAATCTCGTCGCTGAAAAGCGAATTGTCCCAGAATTGATCCAGGATGAGGCCAATCCCAAGAGAATTGCGGAGGAGGCCTTTCGGATTTTAAAAGATCCTATCTATCGACAAAAAATGGTAGAATTGATCAATGGGGTGCGGAAGCGACTTGGAGAGCCTGGGGCCTCCAGGAGAGCTGCAAGGATCGTCTACTCCATGCTCCATAAAGGAGAGGCTTGATATGTCTCTTTATCGTCGGCTCTTAGAGATGGTAAAGCCTTACTGGATGAAGTTGGCACTGGCCATGCTCTGCATGATTATTGTCTCTCTTCTTACCGCTGCTCAGGCATTCCTTGTCCAGCCTGCCCTGGACGATGTCTTTCTAAAGAAAGATAAGGTGATGCTCTTCCTTCTCCCCATTGCAATTATCCTGCTCTTTCTCCTCAAAGGGGTTTTTGATTATGGACAGGCCTATCTAATGAACTATGTAGGCTTAAAGATTGTAGCCGATATGAGAGAGAAGTTATACAATCATCTCCAAAATCTTTCCCTCTCCTTTTTCACCAAAACCCCTACCGGTGTCTTAATCTCGAGGATCACAAACGATGTTAACCTTATCCAGGGTTCTGTTTCCAATGCCATCACTGGATTGATCAAGGACATCTTCACCATACTTGGCCTCACAGGGGTGGTTTTTTACCGAAACTGGAAACTTGCCCTAATAGCATATCTCATCTTCCCTTTGGCCATAATCCCCATAAAGGAGTTTGGAAAGAGGCTCCGGAAGTTTAGCAGAAAAGGGCAGGTTCGAATGGGTTCTCTCACAACCTTCCTCCATGAAACCATCACTGGAAACAGAATCGTGAAGGCCTTCAACATGGAAGACTATGAGAGGCGGAGGTTTTCTGCAGAAAATTATCGCTTCTTCAAAACCATACTTAAACGTGTAAAGATCAGAGCGCTTTCCCATCCCTTGATGGAGTTTCTTGGTGGAATTGGGGTGGCACTCATCATATGGACAGGAGGCTACAGTGTGATTAAGGGAGAGGTCACTCCAGGGACCTTCTTCTCTTTCATGACCGCTTTACTGATGCTCTATAATCCTATCAGGGATTTGAGCAAGGTCAACCTTGAGATTCAAGAGGGCCTGGCTGCTGCAGCCCGTGTCTTTGAACTCCTTGATATTTCTCCGGAAATCAAGGATGAGGATGGAGCTATTCCACTGCCACCTGTCTCAAAAGGGATTGAATTCAGAAAGGTCAACTTCAAATATGATGATGAGATGGTTCTCAAAGACATCAACCTCTCTGTAAAGGTTGGGGAGGTTGTTGCCATTGTTGGAATGAGTGGGGCAGGGAAGACATCTCTCGTCAACCTTCTCCCCCGATTCTATGATGTTGAGGATGGAGAGGTTTTGATAGATGGGTATGACATCCGAAAGGTTACCCTTCGATCATTAAGGGAACAGATCGGGCTGGTCACTCAGCAGACGATCCTTTTTAATGATTCGGTAAAGAATAATATTGCCTATGGAAGCCTTGGCCGCTCGGAAAAGGAGATTATTGAGGCAGCAATTGCAGCCAATGCTCACGATTTCATTCAGCGTCTTCCGCAGGGTTATGAGACGATTATTGGAGAGCAGGGGGTAAAACTTTCAGGGGGAGAGCGACAGAGAATATCCATTGCAAGGGCCATCTTAAAGAATGCTCCGATCCTCATCCTGGATGAGGCCACCTCCTCGCTTGACTCCGATTCAGAGGCAGAAGTCCAAAAGGCCTTAGAGCAGTTGATGAAGGGAAGAACGGTCTTTGTTATTGCCCATCGGCTCTCGACCATTCGCAATGCCCATCGGATTATTGTTCTTTCAGAAGGTCGTATTGTTGAGGAAGGGACACATGAGGAATTAATGGCCTTGGGTGGGGAGTACAGAAGACTTTACGATCTTCAGTTTAAGGACGATGGGGTCAGGGTATGGAAGGGGCCAAAGGTAAAGAAGGTTTACTAATTTTTCAGGATTTAAGGGCTCTAAGGTTTTAAGGTTAAAAAAAATTTAAAACAATTGAATCATTGATCCTTTTTTACAAGATGTTTCTTAAAACTTTAAAAAAGAGGTTTGTTTCCTGGCTTGGTCCCTGGTTAACATATGGAGCGATAAAGCTTTTAAGTCAGACCATCAGGATTGAAGAAGTTCACCCAGAAATTCCAAAATCGTTTTGGGAGAAAGGGATTCCTTTTATCGGTGCCTTTTGGCATGGAAGGTTACTGATGATGCCGATCGCCTATAGGGGGAGGAAGTTGAGTTTCCTTGTCTCTCCTCATCGGGATGGACAGGTGGTAGGAAAGGCCCTCAAACGATTTGGATTCAATCCAATCCCTGGCTCAACTTATCGAAAAGGTTTTTCTGCTTTCAAGAAGATGGTCAAGGCACTTGAGAATGGCTCGGATGTTGGGTTTGTTCCAGATGGGCCCAGAGGGCCTCGATGCTCTGCTCAAATCGGAGTGATAGAACTGGCCAAAAAGACAGGAAGGCCGATCATCCCACTCTCTTTCAGTGCATCGAGAAAGATGATCTTAAATACATGGGATCAATTCCTTCTTCCATACCCGTTTTCAAAAGGCGTCTTCATCTGGGGAGAACCCATTGAGGTCGACCCTAAGGCGACAAGAGACCATCTTGAAGAAAGAAGAATTCTCTTAGAGAAGCGTCTAAATGAACTGACCGAGAAGGCGGATCACTATTTTGAAGGAAGGTGATGCTACTTTCTCTAAAGGACTTTAGACCTGTTATGATCCTATTAGCCTATAATATTTTATTGACATTTATTCTCATTCTGGCTATCCCATATTTTACCATCAAAAGACTAACACAAAAAGGTTTTGGGGATGAGTGGATTCAAAGGTTAGGGTTCCTCCCCTCCCTTTCTCTTAAAAAACCGATCTGGGTCCATGCTGCCTCTGTGGGTGAGGTCTTCTGCTCCATCCCTCTTCTAAGGAGAATCCGGAAAGATTTTCCAAAATGTCAGATTGTTTTGACAACGATGACCCGAACAGGAAATGAGACAGGGAAAAAGTATCTCCCCGAGGCAAATGCAATTCTCTATCTACCTTTGGATCATCCCTGGGTTCTTAAAAGATTTCTGAAGAGGATCAATCCTCACCTCCTCCTCATTGCCGAGACCGAGCTCTGGCCAAACCTCCTTCGTTCCTGTGGGAAGAGAGGAATTCCTATTGTCCTATTTAACGGGAGAATCTCTGAAAAATCTTTAAGAGGTTACCTCCTTTTTAAACCTTTATTTCAAAATTGTTTGAACTACATTTGTCTGTTCTTGATGCAAACAGAGCAGGATCGAAGCAGGATCATCGAAATTGGTGCACCTTCTGAAAAGACTCGAGTGGTTGGGAATTTAAAATTTGATCAAACCCTCCCTACCTTTTCAGATGAAAAATTGGCAGAGGTTAGAAGACTGCCTCTGCTTCAGGGAAAGACCATCCTCATCGCAGGCTCTACCCACTCGGGCGAGGAGGAGGTTCTGATTCGTCTCTTTAAGGATTTGAAAAAAGTGGATCCCCTGCTCATTCTCCTTCTTGCACCCCGCCATCTCGACCGTCTGGATGAGGTGGAAAAGATTCTAAGGAGAGAATCCATCTCGTGGATGAGAAGGACATTAATAGAGGGGATTCAAGATCCGAGTGAACTTTGTGATGTCATCCTCCTCGACACGATGGGTGAATTGATGAACCTTTACAGCCTTGGGACATTGGTCTTTATCGGAGGGACCCTTTTCCCAGTAGGAGGACATAATCCTCTTGAACCTCTCTTTTTTAAAAAATGTGTTCTTTTCGGTCCCTATATGTTTCACTTTTCAGAAATCTCCCGTTCTCTGGTCCATGAAGGAGGAGCAATCCAGGTCAAAGATGAAGAGGAACTGGGCCTTCAACTGAAGCGTCTACTCTCCGATGAACGGATGCGAAGAGAAATAGGAGAGAGGGGTTACCAGTTTCTTCAAAGACATCAGGGAACAACCGAAAGGACATTTAAGGAGGTTCTCCCCTTCCTCCCTCAAATCTAAGTGGGTTAGAGGATGGGTTTGCGAATTGATCAATTACTATATCAAAAAGAGAAACCCTTTTGGGAAAAGATGCTCCTTTTTCCGCTCCACCTTCTCTCGTTTCCATATAGAGTGATCGTAAAGGGAAGAACCCTCTTTTACTCCACCGGAATATGGAAATCTAAGTCCCTTCCAATTCCAGTCATCAGTGTTGGGAATATCACAGTGGGAGGGACAGGTAAGACACCATTGGTTATGGAGATTGCGAGGGTGTTAAAACAGAAAGGGATTCCAATCGCCATTCTGAGCAGGGGTTATAAAGGAAAGAAGACTCAAGGAATATTGGCGAGCGATGTCAATACTGGGCTTGGTCCTGAGGAGTTCGGGGATGAACCTTTTATGATGGCAAAGATTCTTAAAGAGATACCCATCCTCGTTGGAAAGGACCGTTTTGCCAACGCTCTGATGGCACTTCATATGTTAAATGTCCGGGGGTTCATCCTTGATGACGGGTTCCAGCATCTTCAACTACGTCGGGATTTGGATATTGTACTGGTGGACTCCAAGATAGGTTTTGGAGACCATCACCTACTTCCAAGAGGTATTTTAAGGGAACCATTAACCCATCTTCGAAGGGCTCACATATTGCTCCTGACAAAAGTTGAAGGCCTTGAGGCCTGTAATCCCATAGAGAGCGAAATCCGTAAGGTTTATCCCCATGTCCCCATTTTTCACAGCCACTATGAACCGCTGGGTTTGATCAACCCCTTCGATGAATGGGAGGGGATTGAAGCGCTTAAGGGGAAGAAAGTTCTTGTCCTTTCTGGTATTGCCAATCCTGAATCCTTCCTTTCCTTAGTCAGGAGATGCCAGGTGGAGGTGGTCCGGGAAGTTACCTTTCCAGACCATCATTCTTATACCATCAGGGATATAGACCTCCTCAAGAGTTGGTTAAAAGGAGCAGAGCGGATTGTCACGACCGAGAAGGACATGGTAAAATTAAATAAGTGGCACCTTCAAGAACTACCCATTCAAGCCTTACGGATTCAGATCAAGATATGGGAGGAAGAAGAATTTTATAAGAGGGTAATGGAAATTTTTTAAAAAATCGATTATGAATTGATACCATTCTTTTTTTAAAAGGAGAATCATCGGTGAAAGCAGAGCACGTGAAGATATTCGATACCACCCTTAGGGATGGAGAACAGTCCCCCGGGGCCACAATGAATGTTTCTGAAAAGGTGAGGATTGCCGAGCAACTTGAAAAACTGAATGTTGATATCATTGAAGCAGGGTTTCCCATCTCTTCGGAAGGAGATTTTGAAGCAGTTAAGGCAATTGCCAAAACCATCAGGCGGTGCGAGGTAGCCGCTCTGGCCAGGGCGAATGCCAAGGATATCGATCGGGCCTGGGAGGCGGTAAAGGAGGCAAAGTTCCCCAGGCTTCATACCTTCATCTCCACCTCAGATATCCATCTTCATCATATGATGAAAAAGTCCCGAGAAGAGGTGATCCGAGAGACTGCTCGTTCTGTGGCCAGAGCGAAGCGTTATACTGAGAATGTTGAATTTTCTGCTCAGGATGCCTCTCGGAGTGATCTAAATTTTCTCATCGCAGTGATTGAGACAGCCATTCGGGCAGGGGCCACTACCATTAATATACCTGATACCGTTGGCTATGCCATCCCTTCAGAATTTGGAAACCTCATCCAGACCCTCCGGAAAAGAGTTCAAGGGATCGATCGAGTTACCCTGAGCGTCCACTGCCACAATGATCTTGGTCTTGCGGTTTCAAACTCGCTTGCCGCCATTCAGAATGGTGCCCGTCAGGTAGAGTGCACCATCAATGGAATTGGAGAAAGGGCGGGAAACACCTCCCTTGAAGAAGTGGTGATGGCAATTCGGACCAGGAAAGATCTTTTACCGTTTTATACCCGGGTCATTTCTAAACACCTCTATGCAACGAGTCGATTGGTATCAAAGATTACAGGAATGGTCGTTCAGCCCAATAAGGCAATCGTAGGTGCAAATGCCTTTTCCCATGAGTCAGGGATTCATCAGGATGGCGTTTTAAAGGAGAAACAGACTTATGAAATTATGACTCCCCAATCAGTAGGAATCCCCAAGAGTTCAATCATCTTAGGAAAACTCTCTGGGCGTCATGCCTTCCGGGAAAGATTGAAAGATCTGGGATATCGGCTTTCGGAGGAAGATCTGGAAAAGGCTTTCAATCGTTTTAAACAACTTGCGGATAAAAAGCGTGAGATTTATGATGAGGATATTGAGTCCATAGTCGTTGAAGAGATTCTCCGGGTGCCCAAACGTTACAAACTGGTCTATCTCAATGTGATATCTGGAAATGTCACTGTACCAACAGCGACGGTTCAGATGGAGGTGGATGGAAAACTCATCCAGGAGGCCGGATTTGGAGATGGACCAGTGGATGCCACCTTTAAAACGATCAAAAAGATTACTAAGACAAAGTCTAAACTTCTTCAATTTGCAATCAATGCCATCACCTCTGGAACAGAGGCTCAAGGAGAAGTGACTGTCAAATTGGAGGAGAAGGGATATACGGTCATTGGTCAGGGAGCAGATACTGATGTGATCGTCGCCAGTGCTAAGGCCTATATCAATGCCCTAAACAAAATGGAGTTTAAAAAACAGAAATTAGTGGGGATGTAAACTTCAAAATAAGGCTAAGTCTAAGATTTAGTTTCAAAGATTGGGTTATTCTCAACCATCATTTATTCTCAGCCTTTACTTATTTTAAAGACAAGGTTTGAAATGAAAAAGAATCCTCCGATGACCATCGCCGAAAAGATTCTATCTGCTCATAGTGGAAGAAAGCAGGTATTTCCTGGAGAACTGATAGAAGTTCGGGTAGATTTTGCACTTGGAAATGATATCACTGCACCCCTTGCGATTAAAGCCTTTAAAGAGATAGGGGCCAGAAGAGTTTTCAGGAGGGACCGCATTGCATTGGTTCCTGATCACTTCACGCCTGCCAAAGACATCCTCTCTGCAGAGCAGTGTAAGGTTCTTAGGGAGTTTGCCAGACAGCAGCACATTGTCCATTTTTTTGAAATTGGGGAGGCAGGAATTGAACATGCCCTTCTTCCGGAAAAAGGGTTGGTTTTACCAGGAGATCTGGTGATTGGAGCGGATAGCCATACCTGTACCTATGGGGCTATCGGGGCCTTTTCCACAGGAGTCGGTAGCACCGATCTTGGAGCAGTGATGGCAACCGGAAGGATTTGGTTGAAGGTACCTGAGAGTATAAAACTGATTTACGATGGAAAGCTTAACCCCTGGGTTTCAGGAAAGGACCTAATCCTTTTCACCATCGGGGATATCGGTGTGGATGGAGCGCTCTATCAGGCGATGGAGTTTTGTGGTAGTACCATCCGCCATCTCCCAATGTCTGGGCGTTTCACCATGGCCAATATGGCAATCGAAGCAGGTGGAAAGAATGGAATCATTGAGCCAGATGAGATAACCCTCCATTATATTAAGTCCAGGGCCAAAAGACCTTATCGAATCTATCGAAGCGATCCTAAGGCTTATTATGTTCAAGAGCGGTATTATGATGTTTCAAAGATTTATCCCCAGGTGGCCCTTCCTCATCTTCCATCCAATGTAAAGGATGTGAGGGAGGTGGGAAAGATCGAAATCGACCAGGTGGTCATTGGTTCTTGTACCAATGGGCATCTGGATGACCTTCGTGTGGCAGCACAGGTGTTGAAGGGGAAAAAGATTTCTTCCTCTTTAAGGCTTATCATTATTCCAGCCACACAAGAAATCTATTATCAGGCTATGAAAGAAGGTCTCATTGAAATATTTCTTTCAGCAGGTTCTGTGATAAGCCCCCCCACCTGTGGCCCGTGTCTTGGTGGCCATATGGGCATTCTGGCAAAGGGTGAGAGAGCGCTGGCCACTACCAACCGTAATTTTCGAGGAAGGATGGGAGATGCGGATAGCGAGGTCTATCTATCAAATCCTGCGGTAGCAGCTGCCAGTGCAATCAAAGGAAGAATATGCCATCCCGAAGAGGTCATTGGGAAAGGGCTTAAGGGATGAAGGGTTTAAGTGAGATTTTAAAAAATATTCTGGACACTTGAGTCCTTGTTTTAGAAGAGATGAAACTCGAAGGGAAAGTCTGGAAATTCGGCTCGGATATTGATACGGATGCAATCATCCCTGCTCGTTACCTCAATCAGTCTGACCCAAAGCAGTTAGCCAAACATGTCATGGAAGATGAGAGGCCACGTTTTTCAAAGAGAGTTAAGAGAGGGGATGTCCTGGTGGCGGATAAGAATTTTGGTTGTGGCTCATCCCGAGAGCATGCTCCCTTGGCGTTAAAAGAGGCAGGGATCTCTTGTATTATTGCAAAGAGTTTTGCAAGAATCTTCTATAGAAATGGGCTCAATATTGGTCTTCCCTTACTCGAATCTCCAGAGGCATCAGAGGAGATTGAGGAAGGGGATCGAGTTCGTGTGGATCTATCAAAAGGTGAGATTTTTGATCTGACGAAGAAGAAAAAGTTTCTTGCCTCCCCTATCCCTCCTTTTATGCAAGAGCTCCTTAGGGATGGAGGTTTGATCCCCCATCTCAGAAAAAGAAAAAAGTGGTTTAGGAAAAAGTGAAGTCCCTCCTGTGGTTTAACATTTAAATTTTCTCAAATCCAAAACCAATTGACATATTTAATAATTATGATATTTTTATATTGAAATAAATTTCTAAGATTTCTTTATTCCTTTTTTAATGGAGATTTGGATATGAATAAAATTTTTCTTAAATCTTGTGAAAGAATGGAAGAAATTAAAGATGGACAACAGGGACACGGCAAGTTTTAGCCGATTAGGGTTATCCTTAAAAAGTTTTAAG
>JBBIRM010000039.1:0-19964 GCA_037441765.1 Deltaproteobacteria bacterium
ATTTTGAAGAGATTCCGGTCAATCAATTTTCCTCATCACCCCTGCCCTCTTCCCCCAGGGGAGAGGAGAAAGGCGAAGGGAAGAATAAAGGATATAATGAATAAACACTTCAATCTTCTTTTTACAGCAGTTGGAAATATTCTCAGGAATAAGGTTCGAAGCATTGTTATCATCCTTTGTTTGATTGCTGTTCTCTTTCCCTTCATTACTGCTCTTTCAATCTCTGAGGGGATTAAATTCCAATCCTTAATCTCTGTAGAGGAAGGAGCGGATATCTATGTAACCTCGGATTATTTTGGAAGCAATGCACCGATCTCCCTTGAATACCTTGAAACTTTTAGGAAAATGGACGGAGTAGTAAAAGTTTTTCCGCGAGTTGTAGGCAGGACCTATTTTGCCAATCGACTGGCTGTGGTTGTAGGTATTTTACCTGATAATATCCCCAAATCGATTCGCCTTGCCGAAGGAAGAATGTTTTGTGAAAAAGGTGAGGTGGTGGTTGGGAGAGGATTGGCAAGAGAATTCATACTACAAATTGGCCTCCGTTTCTCACTTTCGGCAAATCCTTCAAAACTCTTTCGAGTAGTAGGTTTTTTTGATGCGGATGCATCGATATGGAGTGCCAATTTGATCTTAATGTCGTTCGAAGATGCCTTAGAATTTTTCCAGATGAAAGGGAAGGCGACCGATATTCTCATCTATACAAGACCTGGATATGCAACGATATTAGCAGCGAAGATTCAAGAGGAGGCAGGGTTCTCCACTCCTAATCGATCTGAGCCACCTTTGCGAGTTCAGGATAAGAATCTGGTCAAAAGATATTTTCAAAGAGGTTTTAATTACAAGGCAGGTGTTTTTACCGCTCTCTACACTGTAGCCTTCGCCCTTGCCATACCAGCACTTTTAATCGTTTCAGGATTTGGTCAAACAGAGAGGAGAAAAGAGATCGGGATTCTCAAGTCAACAGGATGGCAGACACAGGAGGTGATGGAAATGGTGGCATTGGAAAATCTTGTCATTAGCCTGACCAGTGCCCCCTTAGCCATTCTTCTGGCAATGGTTTGGGTTAAATGGCTTAACGGGGCATTCATTGCTCAATTCTTTATTGCAGAAATTGGCCTGATGGCTCCTTTCCCTGTCCCTTCTCGGTTTATGCCCCTTCCTTGCCTCTTGGCCTTTATCTTTGCAGTGATTCTGACCATGGTTGGGAGCCTTTATTCAACTTGGAGGACAGCTACGGTACCCCCTGTGGAGGCGATGCGATAATGGAATCGATTGTCCGGACAGAAAAGGTTGACAAAATCTATTATCCGGGGAGGCCAGAAGAAGTTCGGGCTCTCAATCAGATCGAGATAGAGATTTATAAAAATCGTTTCGTTCTGATTCGAGGCCCATCCGGTTCAGGAAAGACCACACTACTTAATCTCATAAGCACCATAGATCGCCCAACAAATGGCCGGGTATTCCTCTATGGGGAAGACATCTCCAGATATTCAGATGTTCAACTTTCAAGAATTCGGCAAAAAAGGATTGGGCTGATTTTCCAAAACTTTAACCTTCTGGCACGTCTGCCTGCCTGGGAAAACGTAGCTTTCCCTTTAATTCCACTTGGAATAATGGAAAATGAGAGGCGCAGGAGATCAATGGAGATACTGGTCCAATTAAAATTGGAAAAGAGGATAGATCATCCTCCAGAAAATATGTCTGGAGGAGAACAGCAAAGGGTTGCCATTGCGAGGGCCTTAATCAACGATCCTGAAATTGTGATTGCTGATGAACCCACCTCCAACATCGATGCTGAATCGATTAAGATACTATTGAATATTCTTATGGACCTTAAAAGGAAAGGGAAAACAATTATTGTCTCCAGTCATGATCCCATTTTTCTCGATTATGGTGAGACCATCTTCTCATTAAAAGATGGTTACCTAATCAATGTAGAGCATAAAGAATAGAGATGATTTTAAATGCCCTAAGTATCAGCATGATTTTTATCGGCCTTCTTTCTGCCCTTTTGGTCATCTGGGGAGGGAGTTCTTCACTTATTCTTTACAAGAAGTGGGAAAAATCATCTACACAAGAAGAAAGGGCCTTTCTCGAGGATCGTTCCTATCTTGTTCTATTGATTATGGTAATTGTATTATTGATCAGGCTGATCAGCTGGCCCCTTTTTTATGGAACCCTTCAGAGTTTTATTCATGATATTGAAGGGGCGATGTGTATCTTTGGTGTCACTCAGGTCAAACCAGGGCTTACTCTCTTTTTAGAGTATCTTAAACCAATCAACTTCTTCTTCATCGGAGGATGGCTTGTTCTTCATTCCCTTGACCGTTTAACCAAAACCGCTCCCATAATGGGGATGAAGTTATTACTCCTTACGGTGCTCTCCCTCCTGGTTTTCATAGAGTCGGCAGGGGATATTCTCCTCATGATTGGAATCAAACCTGGGACACTTGTTTCTTGTTGTACTACAGTTACCGATATTCTTGATCGTCCAACTCGAACCACCCCTGAATCCATTTTAGGTCCCCAATATGCCGAATATCTAAAAATCCTATATTTTGTTACCCATCTTCTTCTAATTGGTATGGTGGGTTTGGTTTTAAAACTAAAAAAACTTGAAAATACTTTTTCTCGGCGGAGAGGAGTATTAGGTTTTCTTTTTTTCTTTGCCCTTATTAATGGTATTGTTTTTGTCCTATCTCAAATAGAGGTATTTGCCCCTTTGATGATGCACCTTCCTTTTCACCACTGCCTTTACTGCCTCTGGCAATATGTGCCAGATAGCATCCTCATGTACTTGCTTTTCATTTTAGGGACATTCTCCGTAGGATGGGGATTCACCACAGACCTTTTTGGGAAAATCGGTGAGGCCTCTGATTTACTGCCTAAATATTTGAGAAAAATTTACCGGTTCGCCTTTCTCTTTTTATTGGCTTCTTTTGTGATGCTAATAATCCATTTAGTTCTGGATCAATATGTTCTCGAATAGTAAAGGCATAACTCTTTTAATCTTTTTTTTAACTCTTTTCTTGGGTTGTAAAGGAGAAAGGGAACCCTTACCTGATCGTTGCGATTACGATGGGGTTAAAATCGAAAAGATCTATGCAGTCTATTTTACTCTCAAAGACGGCAAAGAGAAGAAGTTTTGTTCAATTGTCTGTGCCTCGATGAGTTTTTCAGAACTTAAGGGAAAGGTTAAGGAAGTGATGGTGGTTGACGAAATTTCGGGGAAAAGAATCAAGGCCTCTCATGCATTCTTTGTTGAAAGTGAAGTAATCACTGTTCCTCATAATAAAAACAGGATCCATGTATTTGGCAACCGGGAGGATGCCAGTAGGCATCTGAAAAGATTTAAGGGGAGATGGGTGGAAAATCCATTTCAATAAAAATCATATCTTCTTGCAAAACCCACCCATTTTGTGATACGGAAATATTATCAATTATAAAAACAAGGAGGTAAAAATGGCACCGATGACTCTAAAAGAGAGATTTATGAACCGGTTGATGGGGAAAGAAGTGGATATGACGCCTGTGGGTTCGACCACCACTTATGGGGTAGTTGATTTTATGAAGAAATGTGGTTACGAGAGGCCCCTTGCCGATACGGATCCTGTTGCCATGACCGAACTTGCTTACGCAGGGCATCAATACGGTGGGTTTGAGTGGGTAAAGGCTATGGGATGGGATATCACCGCAATGAGCGAAGCCTTGGGTTGTGAACTTGGAACTCCTAAGATAGATATTCAATACTCGATAAAAACACATCCTTATGCTGAGAATCTTGATAAACTCGTGTTCCCCTCTGACTTTTTAGAGAGGGGGAGGTTTCCTGTATATAAGGAACATTTTAAACTCCTAAAGGAGAAGGTAGGTGAAAGGATGGTTATTTTTGGAGAGACAGAGGGGGCCTTTACCTGTGCTGCCAATCTCGTGGGCACAGAACAATTTATGAAGTGGTGTATGAAAAGGCCGGATGATGTTTTTAAGGTTTTGGAAGTAACAAAGCAGGCAGCTATTGCAACTGCTAACTTTGCATTTGATAACGGGGCCGATTATTTTGTTTTTGCTGAGCCATCTTCAGGGCCTGCACTCTTGAGTCCAAGATTGTGGGAAAAATTTGTATTACCTATTGAGAAAGAGATTTTCAGTAAGGTCAAAGGACCTGTGGTTCTCCATATTTGTGCAAACACGGATCCCATCATAGAGATGATGTGTGAAACTGGAGCTGCGGGGATCAGTATCGAAGAGAAGGCCGATCTGAAGAGGGCGGTAGAGATCGCCCATAAAAAAGGAGTAAAGGTTTTTGGAAATGTGGCGACGGCAACCACTCTTTTTAGCGGAACCCCTGAACAGGTCTATGAGGAAGCCATCAAAGCCCTGGAGAATGGTACGGATTTCCTTTGCCCTGGGTGTGGGATTGCCCCTCGCTCCCCTCTTGAAAATATTATCCAGTTGAAAAAAGCAAGAGACGATTTTTTTAAATAAACCCTCCCTTCGATCCTGTTTTGAACTATAATTGAGGCATGACCACTCCTCATTGAAAATGGTTGAAAAGCCTTCTAAAAGAAAGGTTGTGTTTTTCGGTTGCCCGCTGGATGTAGATGAAAGGCATGAATCAATTCAAGAGAAGTTGGCTTTAATAGGAAATCAAAATGGTTTGAGCGATCCTTATGAAGGGATCATGGAGATCCTCCGAAAGGAGGTTGATCAAAAATTATTTTCAGAAAAAGGTTCCATAGACATCCCTACCTGGCTTCGACCTATTCCCTCCCTTCAAGATAGAGAAAAGATTAATACAGAATCCTTTGTCTCATTTACAGATGGGGGCGGTTTTGAGCATTATTCTCAAAAGGTGGGTGCCTTTGTTACCAATATTTTTCCTGACATTCCATGTATGATTGCTGTTGACCATTCCCTCACAGGAGGGGTCTTTAAAAAACTAAAAGAGTTGTATGCCCCAGAGGAGATCTCTTTAATTGTCCTCGATAGCCATACAGATGCCATCCCTATCTCAATTCTCTCTAAGATCATCCAGTACGATATCGAAACAAATCCTGAAACGGTTTATAACCGAGATGATCCTTACTTATATTACCGAAAGGATTCTTATAATGCGAGTTCTTTCCTCCACCATTTACTGGAGGAGAAGGTTTTAAAACCGGAGAATCTTTTCATTATCGGGGTAAGTGACTATCCTCCCAGGCACGCCTTTCGAATTAAGGACCCAAGGGTGGAGAGTTATGTTCGAATCTTCTCTGAGTTGAGGAGAAAAGGAGTGACCATCCTGAAAAAAGACGATTTTTTACTATCCCCTTCTAAGTTGAAAAATATTCTGAGGAATATCAAAAATCCATATGCCTACATCTCTATTGACTTAGATATTGGAGCAAGGAATGGGGTGGAAGGGGTCCGGTTTCTTGAAAGACAGGGTCTTAATGAAAGACAGATTTATCGGATGTGGGAATATCTTAAGGATGGCTTATTTAGAAGAGTTCAGATAGTTGGGATGGATTTGACAGAGATAAATGTTCGGAAGGCAGGGCAATGCCATCCCTCTCGAAATGATCCGACCTATCGAATTGGAGCAAATCTTATTAAGACAATGCTGTTTTAAACTTCACCCATTTTCGTAAAAGATCAAAAACTATAGAGGCCTCTTTTGCCAATGAAGTTTCAAGTGGAGAATATAATTATAAAGATGTTATTATTAAAATGAATGATTTTCATAAATTATGAGTCAATCGTCCCTAAAGAAAAATTGAAACGTGTTGATCTTCGTTTCTGAACGGATTTTTTCTAAAAAAGCTAAAAGACATAAAGGGGAAGACAAAAAAGTAGGAGGATTTAAAAATGAGATCGAAAAAAATAATTTCAATTATCACTATCCTTATTATCGGTTTTTGGGGAACATCTGTTTTTTCGATTACCGAGGATGAAAAAAATAATATCGCGGTCTATGAGAAAGTGGCCGATGGAGTGGTCAACATTACAAGCATTGCAGTTCAGATGGACTTTTTCTTCAATATCTTTCCCTCTCAGGGGTCAGGATCTGGGTCCATCATCGACTTAAAAGGACATATATTGACCAATCATCATGTGGTAGCCAATGCTCAAAAGTTAGAGGTTACCCTGGCCGATGGCTCGAAATGGCCTGCGAAGTTGGTGGGATCTGATCCGGATAATGATCTTGCCGTCATCAAGATCGATGCCCCTAAAGAGAAACTGAAGGTTATCCCTATGGGCGATTCAAAGAATTTGAGGATTGGACAGAAAGTCTTGGCCATAGGAAATCCGTTTGGACTGGAAAGGACGTTGACTACGGGGATTATCAGTTCGTTGGGGAGGACGATTCGCTCTGAAGGCGGATATTTAATTGAAGATGTCATCCAGACGGATGCGGCCATCAATCCAGGGAACTCCGGGGGTCCCCTTCTTAACTCTGAGGGAGAGATCATCGGAATCAATAGTGCCATCATCAGTCCATCAGGGGGGAGTGTGGGAATTGGATTTGCAATTCCAGTCAATACCGCAAAAAGAGTTATTCCGGAATTGATCGCCAAGGGTTATGTCACATATCCTTGGATAGGGGCAACGATACAACCTCTGCTTCCAGAAGTTGCCAAATTTTTGAAATTAAAGATCGAGCGTGGGGCTATGATTGCAGAGGTAGTGAAAGGAGGTCCTGCAGATAAGGCAGGTCTAAAGGGTGGAAATCAAAGAGTCCAGGTTGGGAATATGATTGTGATTGTAGGTGGAGACATTGTGGTGAAAGTAAATCAGCACGAAGTGAAGACTCATGATGATTTAATTCGATATATTCGTGAAAGGAGGCCCGGGGATTCAATTCTTCTAAAAATCTTTCGGAAAGGAAAATTAGAAGAGGTGAAAGTTACCTTAGGTGAACGTCCAAGAAGGCGATAATCCAATCCCCGATATCCATTTGTCCTTAGGCGAGATCGAACAAGAAATCTCCCAACAGGAAAACAAGATTTAATAGAACACTAACGAGTTTCGTGAAACACATTTTCCACATCCAATGGCATATTACTCATCTTTGTAATCTTCGATGCGAGCATTGTTACCAGGATTATTTCTCAAAAGAGAGAGACCTCGATTGGATAGGTCTAAAAGGGATTGCTCATAATCTTCTAACCACCCTCCATGGTTGGAATCAGAGGGCCTGCATTCATATTACCGGTGGTGAACCTCTTCTGAAATTAGAATTATTTCCCCTCTTGAGCCATCTTGACCAGAATCCTGTTGTGGAGGAATTGGGGATCATCACCAATGGTCTTCTCTTTAATCAAGAGATGATGGAGAGGCTTTCTGGTTTATCAAAACTGAGAAAGATCAAGATATCGCTTGATGGAGCAGATGCAGAGGTTAACGATTCCATCCGGGGTAAAGGGGTTTTTAAGAAGGTGATCGAAAATATCCAGTGGATTCGGAGTAAAAATTTCTTTGAGATCATACTTATGTTCACAGTAATGAGAAGAAATTATAGAGGGGTTCCATCTTTCTTGAGGCTTGCTAAAGAGCTGGGTGTCAATGGATTCATCATTGAAAGGTTCATTCCTTGGGGTAGAGGGAAGGAACGAAAGGAGGAGGTTTTGAAAAAAGAGGAATGGGGAGAGTTGATAGACATCATTACAGAATTATTTTCGATCGATGAAAAGGATCATCTTCTTTCCTATCAAGCCTTCCAGGTCAATCTCTCCGAAAAAGAAAGTGAACTTCTTGGAGCCCCTTGCGTCATCGGAAGAGACGGTCTATGTGTGATGCCAGAGGGTGAGGTTTTTCCCTGCAGGAGACTTCCAATTTCTTTAGGGAATCTTTTAACAGATTCCTTAAAAGGGATTTGGGAAAAATCGGAGTTATTGGAGAAATTGAGAAGAAAAGAAAACCTTAAGGGAAAATGCGGAAGGTGCGACATAGTAGATTGTCGGGGGTGTAGGAGTTTAGCCCTCGCCTTAACAGGGGACTATCTGGGAGAGGATCCACATTGTTGGTATGGTCAGTGATAGTTTAAAGAGAGAAAGAAGGGAGATTAAGGGATTAGGTAATCCTTCACTGAAGATGGGAATTATATGAATCGGGTAGGGATATCTCCGAAAATCCTATAAAGCGGATCGGTTAATAGAATGAGTTAAGAAAGAGATTTCATATAGTAGATGGTAGCCTTTTTAGTACACAAGAAATGCTTTAGTCAGGGAGCACTCAGAGGTTTCCGCTATAAGATTTTCTCCGACATCCCTACCCGATTCCCCTGATGAGTGAGGGATTACAGGATGAGCACAAAATTCGTTGTTTTATTTTTATATTTATGGTAATATTTTGGCCTAAAAATTTAAGGGGGTTGGTTAAAGATGGACATAAAAAAGATTTTAAAAAAGATTAATGATACTCCCACTCCTAAGGTGAATAAAGTAGCAGTGGCCTATTCCGGAGGTTTGGATTCCTCACTCTCCATCGAATTGCTAAGAAGAAAATATAAGGCAAAGAAAATTTTACCTATTACCATTGATGTGGGTCAGGGAGAGGAGGAGATCCTCGAGAGTAAGAGAAAGGCTAAAGTTCTAAAGATCAAACCTCTCTTCTTTGAACTTAGAAAGGAATTTACAGAGGTCTGGATCGCAAGGGCCATTCAAGCCAATTCTGATTATTTAGGCTACCCTGTTTCAACCTCGATGACGCGTCAAATTGTAGCAAGGAAGGTAGCGGAGGTCGCCCTTGCCGAAGGTTGCGATGCGATTCTTGAAGGGTCAAGTGGGAAAGGGAATGATCAATACCGAATGCACAATGTGTTTAAGATGTTTGCTCCAAATCTAAAGATCCTGGTACCAGTAAGAGATTTTGATTTGACCCGTTTGGAGGAAGAACAACTCTGCAGGGCATGGGGAATCCCCGTCACAGAGATGATCTCAGGAGGCGATGATAAAACCATGTGGTGCAGGTCTATTGCCAGTGGAGCAATCGATCTCAACCAACCACTTCCTGATGGAATCTGGATGTGGTATCGACCACCTGAAAAGGCCCCGGACAAGCCTCTCTATCTTACCATAGAATTTGAAAAGGGGATTCCCATAAAATTAAATGGGAAGAGGAGACCTCTTGGCGAGATCATCCCGGAACTTAACGTCATTGGAGGGAGCCATTCCATTGGGAAGATTGATATGTTTGAGGATGGGATCATGGATCTTAAGAGCCGTGAGATCTATGAAGCCCCTGCCGCTACGATTATTTTGAAACTCCATAGAGACCTTGAACAACTCTGCCTGACTAAGGATGAAATTCAGTTCAAAAAAGGAGTCGATCAGAAATGGGCCTATTTGATTTATCATGGAATGGCTTACCATCCGTTAAGATATGACCTCGATGCGTTTATCGAAACTTCTCAAAAGGTAGTCAATGGGAAGTATAAGATTAAACTTTACAAAGGAAATATTGATATTGTCTATCGAGAGTCAAAGACAAGCCTTTTCACCCCAGAGATCCGCTCCATTAAAGCCACTGGTTTTGATCAAAGGCGGTGTGCTGATGCTGCTTTTATCCGAGGGCTTCCCTTTGAGATTTTAGCCAAGAGGAAGACGAAGTAGAATATAAAACCAGAGCCAGTCAAATTAGCTACCGGCCATAACCCTCTTTTTTCACCTGAATGAAGAGAAGGGTGTGGGTTAGGAAAGATTCACGACTATTTGTTCCAATAATGATTTAAGGGGATTAGCGATGAAAGTTGATAAATTATGGGGAGGCCGTTTTAAGGAGATGCCTTCCTGGGAGATGATCGATTTTCTTTCAGGAAGAGATGTGAAGGGAGTCCCTCCTTGTGATGAGAGGCTAATTCTATATGATATTTGGGGAAATCGGGCCCATGTTCTGATGCTTTACAAACAGAAGATCATTTCCAAAAAGGATGCAAAAAAAATACTCCAAGGATTGAGCAATATAGAGAGGCTTTACCAAAAGGGAGGATTTCGATTGGATCCCAAAAAGGAGGATGTTCATTCCAATATAGAGAGTTTCCTTATTGAAAAAATTGGGATTGAGATTGGTGGGAAACTCCATACCGGCAGAAGCCGTAATGACCAGATCGTTCTTGATATGAGGCTTTACCTTCGGGATCAAGTTTTGGGTTTTATCGATGGTTTGATTTCTCTAATAGAAGTTCTCCTCCAGCAGGCAGAGAAGTACCGTTTGACAGTGATGCGGGGCTATACCCATCATCAACCTGCCATGATTACCACCTTTGGTCATTTACTGGTTTCTTTTGTGGAAGCCTTAGAACGAGATATAAAGAGATTTATGCACTGGATCACCCTTTTTAATAAAAATCCTTTGGGAAGTGCAGCAGGCTATGGCACCTCTTTTCCTCTGGATCGAAATATGACCTCCCGACTCCTTGGTTTCGATGGACCTACGGAGAATGTAACAGATCCGATCACCCAGCGTTGGGAGCCAGAGGCAGAACTGGCCTATGCAGTAACGGTGATGATGGATCACCTTTCCACAATGGCTCAGACCTTGATCCTTTTTTCCACTCAAGAGTTTAACATGGTGCGTCTCAATGATCGGCATTGTACGGGAAGTTCTATCATGCCACAGAAGCGAAACCCTTGTTCCTTAGAGGTGATTAAAGCAAAGGCCTCATTGTCCCATGGAGTATTGGTTAGCCTTCTCTCATTGGGGAAGGCTCTCTTTATTGGGTATAATCGGGATACCCAATGGACAAAGTATTGGGTCACGGACCTTATCGAAGAATGTCAGCCTGCACTTTCGGTGATGGCAGATGTGATTAAATTCATTCAGGTCAATAAGGATCAGATGAGGAAAAGGGCTCTGGAGGGATTCAGCGGGGCCACCGCTTTGATGGAATGGATGGTTCAGAGTAGGTCTTTACCTCTTCGGAAGGCAAAGATGGTGGTTGAAAAAGCAGTTAAATACTCTGAGAGAGAAAAGAAGGAGAGAGTCTCTTTTTCAGGCTTAAAAAAGGCCCTCGAGGAGATGAAGGTTCAGATTCCAATTACAGAAATGGATGTAGAAAAGATACAAAGCCCGGAGATGGTTTTAACTCAACCCACCGCCATTGGAACACCTTCGGAAAAGAGAGTGAAGGAGAATATTGCCTCTCTTCAGAGAAAGACTAAAGTCCATAAGATTTGGTTAATGCAAAAAAGGGATAGGATTTTTAAAGCCAAACAAATCATTTTAAAAATGGAGAGACAGTTAGGGGTTTTGAGGTAGAAGGATTTAGCCCCAACCGAGTGATTTTAACATTCGGGATTTGGTAGGGTGAGAAGGTTTAGTGAAATACAGTAAGATCACTCCTAAAATAGTAGGCTATATCCGATCCCTTTTGGGTGAAGAAAGGGTATCTACGGGTGAATCTATTTTGGATCTTCACAGTAAAGATGAATCCTTTCACCCAAGGCGAAGGCCTGAACTGGTGGTGTGGCCTCTTACTGCAGAGGAGATAAGTAGGATTCTTAGAATAGCCAATGAGGAGAGGATTCCTGTTACCCCTTGGGGGGCAGGCACAAGTCTGGAGGGGAATCCCATTCCTGTAGAGGGTGGGATAGTGCTAAACCTTCAGCAGATGAACCGTATCCTTGATTTAATGAAAGAAGATCTTCAAGTTCGTGTAGAGGTTGGAGTGATCTATAAAGATTTGAATCAATATCTCTCTCCCCATGGTCTTTTTTTCCCTCCAGACCCTGGAGCCTCTGCCACAATAGGAGGAATGGTGGCCAACAATGCCAGTGGTATTCGAACGATAAGATATGGGGCTACCAAGGATTTTGTTCTCAACATGACGGTCGTTCTTCCTTCAGGAGAGATCATCCGAACAGGGACAAATGCAATAAAGAGTTCATCAGGTTATGACCTCTGCCGTCTCTTTATTGGATCAGAGGGAACCCTCGGAGTTTTCACTGAAGTGACCCTCCGGCTGGTGGGGTTACCAGCGGAATTTATCTCTGCTGTGGCACAATTTGAATCAATTAATGATGCAACCCATGCAGTCTATGAAATCATGCGTTCCGGCCTCTCACCAGCCGCCTTAGAATTGTTGGATGCCCCGACCCTCCATGTTGTCAACCAATTTAAGAAACTTACTTATCAGGAGAGGCCAACCCTTTTTATTGAATTTCATGGGACAAGTGTCTCGGGATTGAAAGAGGAATTAGAATTCGTTAAGGATATCTGTGAAGAGAATCGAGCCCTTCAATTCATTTCAGGTATTGGAAGGGAGGAGAGAAATCGTCTCTGGGAGGCTCGATATGATGTTCATGAGGCCATCAAGGTGAATCATCCTGGCCTCTCCATGCTGGTAATTGATACCGCTGTTCCCATCTCAAAGTATCCAGAGATTGTTCGATGGAGCCAGAAGATATTAGAAAGGCAGGGATTGAAAGGGTATGCCTTTGGCCATGCAGGAAGTGGAAATCTTCATATGGAGATTTTAGGGAATCCAGAGGAACCAGCGAATTGGGAGAATGTTGAGAAAACCGCAGAAGAGATTGTGGGTTTTGCATTAGAATGTCATGGAACCGCTACTGGAGAACATGGAATCGGAATTGGTAAGAGGAAATTTATGAGGCGAGAGCATGGTGAAAGCCTCAAATTGATGAGACAGATTAAGGACCTTTTAGACCCCAATGGCATCATGAATCCTGGAAAGATCTTTGAGTAACCTAATTTATTGGGCAAAGGGCAAAGAGCATAGGGCATGGAGTTTTTTTTATTTTTGACTTGGAATTTATTGTTTCTCTGCTTTGTGCCCTTTCAAATAAAGAAAGGAGGAGATTATGGCAAAGTTAGAATCTATGATCAAGTCTGAGATTGTCAGGTTAGCAAAAAGAGAAATCCGAAGGATTGCGGTTCCATTAAAGAGAGATTTTCGTTCAATGAAAGGGACCCTCTCCCAACTTCGCAAGGCAGTTTTAACCCTTCAACGAATCACATCCGCCCAGCAAAAAGAGTTGGAGAAGAGAAAAATGCCTTTGGAGGCTGAACCAGAGGAAGTAAAGACTGCTCGGTTCTCACCCCGTTTAATCAGAAGCCTACGGAGACGTCTGAGGATTACCCAGAGGGAATTGGCCCTTCTGACAGGTGTTACAGTTGGAGCCATCCATCAATGGGAAAGTGGACAGTTTAAACCGGGTCCGGAAAAGAGGGCGATCATGGTAGCGCTTCGAAAACTTGGCCGCCGGGAGGTGAGAAAACTTCTCGAAGAGAAAAAGCCCCAGAAGGTGGAAAAGAGGCCTTCTTCAACGAAGAGAAAACCTTTTAAAAAGCCCCGTAGGAGATGATCTTTCTTAATCTCCCATGATTCAACTAAATTGATAAAGGGGACAGGCTACTTTTTATGGCCAATTGAAAGAGTTGAAGAATAGCGGAAGAGAAAGTAGCCTGCCCCCTTTTATCAGGAGGAAGAAATGGATCTTCAGATTTTTGAAGAGATGGATGCCCCAGGTCTTAAGAGTTACATCGAATTTTTACTTTGGCATTACCGGGTGATCGATGCCTTCTGGTTCCTCTACGTGGTAGAAAGGTTCGATCAAGCAACAGCCGAGCGGATAAACGAAAGGGTCTGGGGCAGGGTAGCCAGTATGGCTGCAAAGGATCTACTCAAACGGTTTGATATTAAAGAGAAAGGTCTTAAGGGCTTTGTCAAAGCCCTGAGGTATTTCCCCTGGACCATTCTCATCAGTTATCAGATCGAAGAGAAGGAAAATGAGGTCGTGATCACTGTTCCAAGTTGTGCGACTCAAGAGGCACGACTAAAAAGGGGACTTGGAGAATTTGTCTGTAAAGAGATGCATCGAGGTGAATTTGAAAGTTTTGCAAAGGTTATCGATGATCGCATCCAGGTGGAATGCATCTTTGCTCCACCTGATCCTCACCCCAAAGATATGTTTTGCAAATGGAAATTTACACTAAAAGGTTAGGGTATGCTCGACAGCATCACTACTTTTTAGTAATCCCCTCACTTAAGGGGGGATTATATGAATTGGGCAGGGATATCTCCGAAAATCTTATAAAGCGGGTCGGTTAATAGAATGCCTTATGAAAGAGATTTCATCTAAGGAGATGGTAGTCTTTTCAATACTCAAGGGATTCTGTAGTCAGGGAGCAATTTAAGGTTTCCGCTATAAGATTTTCTCCGACATCCCTACCCAATTTCCCGGATGAGTGAGGTGTCACACTTTTTACTTCTTTAATGTTGATCTTCTTTCCAATTTCTTTTATAAAAAAATTTTTTAGGAGAAGATGATGGAGTCGCACAATACATCAGGAGAGAGGGTCGTTCGGAGTCACTGTAGAATCTGTCATGGAGGTTGTGGAGTTTTAGTCCATGTGAAGGATGGCAGGGTTGTAAGAATCGAAGGTGATCCTCAATCCCCGATCAGCCGAGGAACCCTCTGTCCGAAAGGGATGGCTTCCATCCAGCTGGCCTATCACCCTGATCGTCTCCTTTATCCATTAAAGAGAAAAGGAAGAAAGGGAGAAGGAAGATGGGAACGTGTCTCTTGGGATGAAGCCTATGAGATTCTCACATCTAAGATGAACGAATTTAAAAACAGATATGGTGCAGAATCGATCGTTCTTGGCTATGGGACAGGTCGTGATAACGAAGCCTTTATCTATAGGTTTGCCAATCTTTTGGGAACGCCCAATGTCCTTACAGCAGGTCATATGTGCTATGGGCCAAGGGTTTCAACTTCTATTATCACCTGCGGGAACCTTCCGGTCTGCGATTACGAAGGAAATCCAAAATGCATTATGGTTTGGGGGAATAATGCTATCGTCTCGAATCCTGATGAATATAAAGGAGTTTATCTTTCCGATGCATTAGCAAATGGGGCAAGGCTTATCGTTGTAGATCCGCGTTTTACAAAACTTGCAGACCGATCAGACCTGTGGCTTCAACTTCGACCTGGGACGGATGTGGCCCTTGCACTGGGAATGCTTTATGTTATCATCGAAGAGAACCTTTATGATAAGGAGTTTGTTGAGAATTGGGTTTATGGTTGGAAAGAGTTTGTTGATCGTGTAAAAGAATACCCACCCAAGCGGGTCTCAGAGATCACCTGGGTTCCTGAAGAGAAGATCCGGGAATCGGCCCGTCTCTTTGCAACGACCAAACCTGCCTGTATTCAATGGGGAGTGGCCATTGAACAATCGATAAACTGTGTGGATAATAATAGGATTCTTATTGCCATGGCCGCTATTACAGGAAATCTGGATATCCCCGGAGGTATGGTCTTCTATGTTCCACCTCCAACAATGAATGCAAGCCAATTTGGGGCACATAAACTCCTTCCTACTCAACAGAGAAAGAAACGGCTTGGGGGAGAGGTCTTCAAACTCGCTGATGCCTTTGCCATAATCAATCCAAAATTTGTATGGGATGCTATTCTTTTTGAGAAGCCATATCCTGTCAAAATGGTCTTTTTGATCTCTTCAAATCCTGTAATCACAAGAGCCAATGCCTCCATGGTCTATGAGGCATTGAAAAAGGTTGAGTTCCTCGCTGTGTCAGACTTCTTCTTGACGCCGACAGCGGAGTTGGCTGACTTAGTTCTTCCTTCTGCCACCTGGCTTGAGATGGATTATGTGGCCGAATTCTGGAAGAGGCATGGATATGTCCTGGCACGTCAGAAGGTGATACAGGTTGGAGAATGTAAGTCAGACCATGAGATGCTTCTTGAATTGGGAAACCGGATGGGGCAGAGTGAACACTGGTGGCCAACCCTTCACGATGCCTTAAATGCCATTCTTGCCCCTTCTGGTCTAAAGTTTGAAGAGTTTGCAAAGATCGGCTTTCTCAAGGGAAAGATGGAATATCGAAAATATTTAAAGAAAGGTTTTTCAACCCCCACAGGAAAGGTAGAACTCTATTCTACGAGGTTGAAAGAATGGGGATACGATCCTTTGCCTCAATTTCGGGAGCCACCCGAATCTCCTGTAAGTCGACCTGATCTTCTGAATGATTATCCATATATTCTTATTACTGGGATGAGGCCAACTGCCTTCTTCCACTCCGAGCATCGTCAGATTCCATGGTTGCGTGAATTACTGCCTGAGCCCTATGTTGAGATTCATCCTGAGACCGCAGAAAAAGAGGGGATAAAAGAGGGAGATTGGGTGGTGATTGAGTCCCCTCGGGGGAGATGTTATCAGAAGGCCAGGTTGACCTTGGGGATTGACCCGAGAGTGATCGGAGCACAGCATGCCTGGTGGTTTCCTGAAAAAGATTCTCCGGAGCATGGGTGGAGGGAGTCGAATATCAATCTGTTGACAGATAATGATCCAAGTACCTGCGATCCTGCGATGGGCGCAACCAATCTGAGGGTGCTATTGTGTCGAATCGCTAAATCCCAAACTTTTTCCTTAGATGAAAAATGAGGTTAGGGATGACAATAAAATATGCGATGTTTATTGATGAAGATCTTTGCTGGGGGTGTGATGCCTGTGAAGTTGCCTGCAAACAGGAGAACAATCCTCCGGAAGGATCAAGGTGGATTCGGGTAAGAACTAAAGGGGTTCAGAGGGTCAATGGGAGGTTAAAACTGACATACCACCCTGCACGATGTCTTCAATGCTCCAGACCTCCCTGCAAGGAGGCATGTCCGGTCAATGCTGTCACTCAAAGAGATGATGGGATTGTTCTCATTAACTCAGAGGCCTGCATTGGATGTAAAGCCTGTATCAAAGCCTGCCCCTTTGGCGTGATGCAGTTTAATATGGGAAAAGGTGTGGCAGAAAAATGCCATCTCTGTTATCACCGAATCGATCGGGGAGAGAGGCCTGCCTGTGTGGATGTCTGCATCGGCAGATGTATCTATTTTGGTAAACTTCCCGAGCTACTCAATCGTATTGGAGAAAAACGCTGGTTTTTTAGGAAAGAATAGGTGAAAAGGTCTCCTGTTTATAAATTGGTCGTTTTTGATTTAGATGGGACACTGACTCAGGAGCGCTCCATCTGGGAGTATATTCATAAACGATTAGGGAAGTGGTATGGATTTGCAGAGGAGTATCAGAAAGAATTTTTGGCTGGTAAGATCTCCTATCAAGAGTTCTGTGAGCGCGACGCAGAAGTTTGGAAGGGGATGAAGGTGGATGAGATGATGAAAATCATTCAGACCCTTCCCTTTCATGCTGGGGCTGAGGAGTTGATCGGATATCTTAAACAGAAGGGTCTTAAGATTTCGTTGGTCTCCTCTGGTATTTCTCTTCTCTCAGATTGGGTCCATCAGAAATATGGATTTGATTACTCTGTTTCAAATAATCTTCTTCTTGAAAATGGGGTTTTGACAGGGAAGGTGAGGATCCAGGTTTATTATGATAGGAAGGCAGAATGGGTGGAGAAGATATTGAGGCAGTTTGATATCGAACCAAAAGAAACGATCGCCATTGGGGACAGCCGAGGTGATCTGGATATGTTTCAGATGGTGGGTTTTTCGGTCGCTTTTAATTCATCCTGTGTTGAGCTCGATCAGGTTGCCAGCATGTGCATCCAGAGCCAGAATTTAGCAGATATTATCCCTAAACTTCCTATTTAATAAATAGGGACACGCCTGCGAGCAAGCCTAAAGCAGAGAGACTGGTCACAAGAAAAATGGACTGGGAATTAACATTTATAAGTTGGGCGAACCAATGGTGGAGTTCACCCCTCCTCGATTATACGATCCCTTGGCTTACCTATCTTGGAAGCCATTTTGCAGTTATTCTTTTTATTATCCTTAGCTGGATTTTCACAAAAAAGAGAAGAATTCTCCACAGTCTTGTTCTCCTTTATGCCATTCAGACCGCTGTGATATATGCACTCAAATTTCTCATACATCGGGAGAGACCTTTCCATTTCCTGGAGGAAATAGCCGTGAAACTTTCCAAAGGACCAGGTGAAATACTTGATCCCAGTTTTCCAAGCGCCCATTCTGCTTTTTCAATCATGATAGCCTCTGTTTTAAGTGGTTGGTTTCCCAGATACAGGATTATCTTTTACATTTTTGCTGGATTCATATGTTGGACAAGAATTTACCTGGGCCTTCATTATCCAACAGATGTGGTTGCTGGTGCATTTCTAAGTTATGGAATAGTAAAGGTTTTCTTTTCCTATCCCCTTAACAAGATAAATGTTGACAAAAGTTAAAAATTTTGCAATATTTAACCACACTTATTTTAAAAATTTTTAAAGGAGGGCGAGATTATGAAGAAGAGAACGTTATTGGGTCTTTTAGTTTTTGCATTCGTTGGCTTCATCCTTTCCCCTTATTCAGCCCATTCCCAACTGAAACCAGGGGAGCCGATTGTTTTGGGTGTTCCTACGGCATTGGGTTCTATCGAAGGAAGGGATGGGTGGATGGCCATTACCATGGCAAGGGATGAGATCAATGCGAAGGGAGGGGTATTAGTAGGCAAAACAAGACATAAGATTGAGGTCTACTCCATTGATACCAGGGAGCATGAGCCTGGGATTCCTGTTCATGATGCCCTGACTGCAGCAGAAAAACTTATACTTGAGAAAAAGCCCCATGCGATCGTATTGGGTAATTTCCGTTCAGAGGTTTTACTTTCATCAATGGACCTTATTTCTAAGTATAAACTTCCCTACATCTGTTCGATTGCTATGACCCCCTTGATGCAAAAAAAGGTTTTAGAGGAGTATGAAAAATATAAATATATTTTCCGAAACTGTCTGAACGCTCCCTATCTCGCAATGTATCTTGGGGGGGTGATGGGATTTATAAAGAAAGAGTTTGGATTTAATAAAGCCTATATTATTACACAAGATGTTTTGTGGGCAAAGGCAACAGGTGGAGGTCTTGAAAAATGGTTCAAAGAAAATGGCTGGGAGGTCGTGGCCTTTGATACTTATGCTACTGGATCGACCGATTTTTCACCATCTTTAATCAAGGTGAGGGCTCAAGGGGCAAAGGTGGTTGTGCCCATATTTGACATGCCACAGAGTGGAATTTTGCTAAAACAAGCACGGGCCATGCAGATTCCTGCCTTAATGGCAGGTTTTATCAGCCCGATTGCTTGCGAAAATGCCTGGAAGGTTTTTGAAGGAGAGGTGGAGGGGTTCATCAATATGATTTATGAGGTGGGCCCCATTCCAGTGAAAGCAGTTCCCAAATCTGTGGAATTCAATAGGAATTATGGCAAGAGATATGGAGAGAAGGCCCGGACAGAACTCTCTGGTCATGGCCCCGGGCCAAGTTATGATGCAGTCTATATCATGGCCAATGCTATTGAACGTGCTAAGACCGTTGAGCCTGATGCAGTAGTTAAGGCACTTGAACAGACCGATATGGAAGGGGTCGTTGGAAGGATAAGGTTTGGTAAAGATCATCAGGTGGTCTATGGATTTGACCCTAAAGAGACCGCAGTAGGTTGTGGCTTCCAGTGGGTAAAACCCGGAAAAAGGGTTGTGGTCTTCCCAGAGGGTTTTGCAGAAGGAAAGATTCAACTTCCACCTTATATGAAGTGACCAAGAAAGTTGAAGTCTTTGACGATAGAAAGCAGGGATCTGCCGCTCGTAAGTTTTAGATTCCTGGTTGTATTTATGTATAATACAGGTATCAATGGTAACCCGGAATTTGAAAGAAGGGCTTTTTATTTAATAGTGTCCCTTTTTTTATACTTGATTAAGCGTTGGCGATTCAATTGTATGCAACATCGCTGGGGAGGCAGGTTTAAGTTTACTATAAATGTTTATTATCTTCCATATAAGGGAGGTGATTCTTTATGAAATCATGACTTAATTTATGAACTATGGCTATAAAAAATCGTAGAGTTATATAATGCCGATATCAATATAATCGAAAAATTAAGTTAGATTTGTAAGTTTTATGTCGAACAATATGCTGGTCTAAAAATCAATTAACCATTATAATTATAGAACTCTAGTTTTGCACCTTTTTGGCGGCTATGAATTGGTCAAGCAGCCAATTTTA
>JBBIRM010000040.1:0-19666 GCA_037441765.1 Deltaproteobacteria bacterium
TTCCCCACTTCACAATAACCTTTCCATGGCCCTGGGTTCATCAGCCCTTTCTCTTTATGAATTGACAAAAGCCTATGCTGTTTTTGCCAACCAAGGTCGTCTCTTTAAGCCCATCTTTATTAAGAAGATACTTGATAGGAATGGGAATCTTCTGGAGGAGAATCTCCCCTTGAACTACCCAACCGAGGCCACAAATGGGGAACCTGTGATCAGTCCTCAAACCGCTTACCTTATGACATCACTCCTGATGGGTGTTGTTCAACATGGAACTGGTTGGAGGGCAAAAAAACTCGGAAGACCCGTAGCAGGTAAGACTGGAACCACAGACCATTTTATGGATGCTTGGTTCATCGGATATAGCCCTGAATATATTACGGGTGTCTGGGTTGGATTTGATGAAGAGAGGTCCCTTGGTGAAAATGAAACAGGGGCAAGGGCCGCTTCCCCAATTTGGGTCTCTTTTATGTCCAGGGCATTGATAGATCACCCAGTAAAGAATTTTCCTATTCCAGAAGGGATTGAATTTTTAAAGGTCAATCCAGAGACAGGTGAGATAAGTTTGGGAAAGGAGGCTATACTCGAGTGTTTTAAGGAAGGGACAACACCTGACCAAAAACCAACTCCCCAGGTAATTCCTACCACAGATTTCTTCAAATTTGATTTGAATCTTTCTTCAAAGTCAAGGTAGGATGATAAAAACTCTATTTCAGTTAACCCATTGATTTTATTTGGTGCCGAAGAGGGGACTCGAACCCCTACGAGGGCAATTCCTCACTAGACCCTGAATCTAGCGCGTCTTCCAATTCCGCCACTTCGGCCTTTCAAATCGGTCTAATTGAAAATGATAATCTATTATTTTATATTTTTTTAAGGAAAGTCAAGTTTTGGCAAAGGGATTTCTGAATAAATCCTCAATTCATAAATTCATTTTAAATATTTTTTAGAAGTCTCAAAACCTTTCTTTAAAAGTATGCAAATTATTGTTGGAATTGACCATTTAAAAAGATCTTTTCGGAACCCAGTCATCACCCTTGGAAACTTTGATGGAGTTCACTTAGGCCACCAAAAAATATTTTCAAGAGTCAAGGAAGAAGCCTCCAAGTTTGACGGAGAAGGCATCGTCATTACATTTGAACCACATCCCTTAAAAATCCTTGCTCCAGAAAGGTTTCTTCCTCTTCTTACACCTTTTAAAAAGAAGATGATGCTTATTGAAAAATCCGGAATTGAAACGGTTCTTTGTATTGAATTTACCACTGCATTTTCTGAGATTTCTCCAGATGCGTTTATCAAGGATATTTTATTAGAGAAGATTAAAGTCAAGAAAATTATCATTGGCTATAATTACCATTTTGGTAAAAATCAAATGGGTAATGCACAAACCCTCCTTCAAGCAGGCAAGCGCTTTCATTTTGAGGTAGAGGTAGTTGAACCATTACAGATTGGGAATACCATCGTAAGCAGTTCTAAGATAAGGGAGTTAATCAAAGAAGGTCTGGTGGAGGAGGCATCGAGGTTACTGGGAAGGAATTACCCCATGAGTGGAAAGGTAGTAGAAGGGGCCAAAAGAGGAAAGGCCTTGGGTTTTCCTACCGCTAACCTTGAGATTGCAGATGGGCTTTATCCTAAAAATGGGGTTTATGCAGTAGACGTTCTATGGAATCAAACGTTTTTCCAGGGCCTTGCTAATATCGGATCCAATCCCACCTTCTCCCCCTATTCCCAACGTCTATCTTTAGAGGTTTACATTATAGATTTCAATAAAGAGATCTATGGCGAGGAAGTCGAAATCCAATTTAGAAGAAGGATTAGGGATGAAATTCCATTTGAATCCCCTCTGCACCTGATTGAACAGATTAGAAAAGATATTGAGTGGGCAAAGGAAAACGTATTTAAGACAAAAGCCTCTTAAAAAGGCTTTAAACCAATTTTTTACTCCAAGAGGAATTTCATTATCACCCCCCAGCATAGATTATATGGTTTCCAACGAGGGGCTTAAGGCTAACGGATCAACTTTCCCAATCGGGCCCATCGGACCTTATCCAGAAGACTCTGCGCATACCAATCAAGAGAGAAATAGATGATGAAGGCTTTCCCTTTAACTTCATTAAGATGTACGAAACCCCAAAACCGACTATCCTGACTGTTATCTCGATTATCTCCTAAAACAAAGAGGCTATCTTTTGGAACAACATAAGGGCCGTATCGATCTATGGATGGAAGAATCCTTTTTAAGTCGCCCTGTTCTGTATAATGTCCCCATGGATCATCTATTAATTTATCATTTATGTAGATCTTATTCTGAATGATCTCAACCTTCTCCCCCTCCAAACCGATCACCCTCTTGATAAAGTCCTTTGAACGGTCTTTTGGAAAAATGAAGACGATGATGTCTCCTCTTTTAGGGGTCTTATAGGAAAAGAGTTTCTTATTTGTAAAAGGGATCTTCACCCCATAGATAAATTTGTTAACCAGAATGTGATCTCCCACTAATAGGGTGGGCTCCATCGAACTTGAAGGAATTTTAAAGGCTTGAACAATAAAGGTTCGAATGAAAAGTGCAATTAGGATTGCAATGAGGATGGGTTCAATATATTCTTTAAAAAATTTTTTCTTTCTCATCTTCTCTCCAAAACCTCTCTTCTTTCAGGAAATTTCTTTATAAATTTCAGGTCTCCGATCTTTAAAAAATGGCCATTCCCTTCTGACCTTTTCAATTTTTTTCAAATCTATTTCAATTAAGGCAATAGCCTCCTTCATTCCTGTCGGCTTATCTAAAAACTCTCCCTCAGGCGAAACGCAAAAGGACCGACCGTAGAAATCCTGTTTCTCTTCGCTTCCCACCCGGTTCACCCTGAAGATATAGACTCCATTGGAAATGGCATGACTCGCAATCATAATCTCCCACTTCCTCTGGGATGCAAAGGCAGCGGCAGTTGGAGAAAAGATGATTTGAGCCCCCTTTAGTGCCAAGATCCTTGAACCTTCAGGAAAGAAATTGTCCCAACAGATTTGAATTCCAATCAGAGCAAACTTTGTCTTAAAGATTGGAAAGCCAAGATTCCCAGGCGAAAAATAGAATTTTTCCTCCCAGAGGGGAATTTGAGGAATATGGATTTTTCGATAACAACCTAAAATCTCTCCTCCTGCATCGATGACCACAGCGGAGTTAAAATACCTTCCCTCCCCATCTTCCTCAAAAATAGGACAGATCAAGACCACCCCAAACTCCTCTGCTAACCTCCTCATCCTAAGGATGGTTGGACCTTCCACCCTTTCCGCCAACGAGAAATGGCGTTTATCCATTTCTCTCGGGAACCAGTGTGTGGAAAACAACTCCTGGAAACAGATGATATGGGCCCCCTTTTCTATTGCAATCTTTGCGAATTGAATAGCCTTTTCTACGTTCCGTCCTTTTTCTTCGGAACAGGAGATTTGGATTCCTGCCAACTTAATCAAAGGAGCCCCTTCTGATAAAAAATTTCAAAAATGCTAACAAAGTTAAGATGGAGTGTCAAGTTGTCAATAAGAGATTTCTGGAAAAGTCATTGAAAGATTGGGGAGGAATATTTTTATTGCAATTTTTTATTTAAAATTTATAATGTTATTGAATTCTTGCTCATTATAAATGAAATGGTAAAAAAATGAAAATTCTTGTTGTTGAGGATGAGAAGAAGGTAGCCAGTTTCATCAAGAAAGGGCTTGAGGAAGAACATTATGCGGTCGATTGCGCCTATGATGGGGAGACCGGTCTCTATATGGCAGAAGTCAATGAGTATGACTTGATTGTCCTTGATCTGATGATCCCCAAAATAGATGGGTTAGAGGTTTTAAGAAGAATTCGAGATAAAAAGATTAACATTCCTGTCTTGGTATTAACTGCAAAGGATTCAGTTGAAGATATTGTTAGGGGCCTGGATTCTGGATGTGATGATTACTTAACAAAGCCCTTTGAATTTAAAGAATTTTTGGCCAGAGTCAGGGCCCTTCTAAGACGCGAAAGGATGGAAAAAGAACCTCTATTAAAAATCTCTGACCTGACCCTATCTCCAATTACCCATAAAGTGACCCGTGGGGGGAGAGAAATTGAACTTACCAGTAAGGAATATGCCTTATTAGAATATTTTATGAGAAACCCGGATAAGGTACTTACTCGAACTATGATTTCAGAACATGTCTGGGATTCAACCTTCGATACAATGACCAATGTAGTGGATGTCTACGTCAACTACCTTAGGAAAAAGATCGATAAAGATTTTGAACCCAAACTCATCCATACCATTCGAGGCGTCGGTTATATTCTTACTGCCAAGAAACATGAAGCAAAAAGGGAATGAATGCACTTAGGAAGTCTTCGATTTAAACTCACCCTATGGTATGTTTTAATTTTGGGAATCCTGCTGATCGCCTTCAGCACCTTCTTGTACCTCACCCTTTCCAAGAGCCTCTACCAAGATGTGGACCATAAATTGAGATCGTTAGCGGAGTTGATCGCTTCAGAATCTGTTTCTCCAATGTCGAAATTCAGTTTTGGGAATATCGATCAAACACTCGAATCATCGCTAAACCTCAAGCCAATTGGGAAATTTATCCAAGTTCTCGATGAGTCAGGTCGAATTGGCCGAAAATCTGAAAATTTAAGAAATGTCCAACTCCCCATCAGTTTGAACGCCCTTAAAAATGCCTCCAAAGGCCTCCTAACATATGAAACCAATCGTGTCTTTGGAAATATCCCTCTCCGAATCCTAACCTTCCCAGTAATGGAACATAATCAAATCTCAAAGATTATTCAGGTTGCCTCTTCCTTAGAAGATGTAGAGGAGGCGCTCAACACACTTTTTATTATTCTCATCATCGCTGTTCCTTCTGCCTTGATGATTGCAAGTTTAGGCGGACAATTTCTTGCCAGTAAGGCGTTAAAGCCTGTAGACCGTATTACTCAAACTGCCCGCGAAATAACATCCCAGAATCTAAACAAAAGGATCGACCCTCCAAAAGTCAAAGATGAGATTTCAAGATTGATTGAGACATTCAATGAGATGATCTCAAGATTGGACCAATCTTTCAGGCAGGTCAAACAATTTACTGCGGATGCCTCCCACGAACTAAAAACCCCATTAACCATTCTCAAAGGAGAAGTTGAAGTAGCCCTTCGAAAGGAAAGGAGTCTCGAGGATTATGAGCAGGTTCTCAAAAGCAATTTAGAGGAGATTAATCGAATGTCGCAGATTGTAGAGGATCTCTTATTACTTTCAAAAGCTGAGATGGGGGAGATCAAACTAAATCAGGAGCAGATCAATCTTACTGAAATTTTAAATGGAGTGGTCAGCCAGATGAGCATATTGGCTCAGTCTAAAAAGATTAAAATTGAAACTTCCAATCACTCTAAAGATATACATATGATTGGCGATGGACTCCGAATAAGGGAACTTTTTTTAAACCTTATTGAAAATGGAATTAAATATACTGAGTTGGGAGGGGCCATTCATATTACTTTGGAGAAGGATGGAGAGGCGAATGCCAAAATAATCTTTTCGGATACAGGGATTGGTATATCTAAAGAGGATCAGGCTAAAATATTTGATCGATTTTTTAGAGTAGACAAGGCCCGATCAAGAGAAGCGGGGGGAAGTGGTTTGGGACTAAGCATCTGCAAATGGATTGTTGAAGCCCATAAAGGTGAGATTAGCGTTGAGAGCGAATTAGGGAAAGGAAGCACTTTCATCGTTAAATTACCCCTCCAACCCACACCAGCTAAATAGTTTTCAAAAAGGATCAGGATTTGAGGCTAAATTGGATAATTATTAACCAATTTAAACCTATTTTTGGCTTTTTAAAGATTTGAAAAGTGGGTGTAAAATAAAATATTTTTAATTTCAAATAGTTAAAAATTGACAAAATTTGGCACTTATTTTGCTTTCAAAATCTTGACTTGACAAAAATTTTGCTTTTTTAATATCCTATTAGAATAAGAAAGCACAGGGGTAACAAAATTGAGTGAACGCTTAGGAGAACTACTTCTTAAAAGAAACTTTATAACCCCAGAACAACTAAAAAAAGCACAAGAAGAACAGAAAATAAAAGGAGGCCGACTTGAATCAAACCTAATCAGGTTGGGCTATATCAAAGAGGACGAACTTTTATCCTTTTTAAGTGCACAGTATCGAGTTCCATCTATTAAAATCTCTAAGATGGAGATTAATCCAAATGTGATCAAGTTGATCCCATCAAGTACTGCCAAAAAATACTTTATTATCCCGATAAATCGTGTTGGTCCGAAATTAACCCTTGCCATGGCAGATCCAAGCAACATCTTAGTGATCGATGAAGTGAAATTTATGACTGGATTTAATGTTGAACCAGTCGTGGCCTCAGAAACAGAGATTATCGATGCTATAAAAAAGTATTATGGTGGAGGAGGAAACATTGCAGGAATGGGGTCCCTTTCCTTCGAACCTGCAGACTACAGTCTGGAGAATGATAAAGGTTCAACCGATGCCATTAATTTTGATGAAGATGCAGTGAGCATAGAAGATTTCGATGCCTTGGTCCATGGAGCAGTGGACAATATCGAAGTGGTTGAAGACTCCAGTACTTATGAGGAAGTAGGCGGAGATGAAGGGCCCATTATCAAGATCGTCAACGGAATCCTGCTAAAGGCTATAAAAGTAGGAGCGAGTGACATACATTTTGAGCCATATGAGAGGAGTTTTCGTGTTAGATACCGCATCGACGGAGTCATGAGACGAGAGATGAGCCTTCCCATTAAGATTAAAAATGCAATTGTCTCTCGATTAAAAATTATGGCCAAACTGGATATTGCAGAGAAACGTCTCCCCCAGGACGGAAGAATTAAGTTACGCCTGAGCCCAACCCGGGAGATGGATTTTCGGGTCTCCACTATTCCTGTTCTTTTTGGGGAGAAGGTTGTCCTCCGATTGCTGGACAAGTCAGCATTGCAACTTGATATGACCAAATTGGGATTTGAAGAGTCTTCATTAAGGGATTTCAAAAATGCCATCTCAAAACCGGTAGGAATGATTCTTGTGACAGGCCCAACTGGAAGTGGAAAGACCACCACCCTGTATTCAGCACTCTCAGAACTCAATAAAGAGACTGAGAATATTGTTACCGCTGAAGACCCCATCGAATATAACTTTATGGGAATCAATCAGGTACAGATGCATGAAGAGATCGGCCTCACCTTTGCTTCTGCACTTCGTGCCTTTCTTAGACAAGATCCGGATATTATCATGGTTGGCGAGATTCGAGACTTTGAAACTGCACAGATTGCAGTCCAGGCAGCCCTAACAGGGCACCTTGTTTTAAGCACAGTTCATACAAACGATGCACCCGGGACAATCACACGTCTAATTGATATGGGGATTGAACCCTTCCTCATCTCGTCGGCAGTCATCTGCATTGTTGCCCAACGCCTTGTTCGAAAAATTTGTACCGATTGTAAAGAACCTATCAAAGTTCACCCTCAACTGCTGATCGATTTGGGGGTTCCACCCGATGAGGTAAAAACATTTCCAACCTACAAGGGAAAGGGATGCCCCATCTGCAATCAAACTGGATACAAGGGCCGAATCGGCCTCTACGAGGTAATGCCTTTGAAGGAGGAATTGAAAGAGCTAATTCTCTCGAGGGCATCCACTTCAGAAATTAAAAAAGAGGCCATTCGTTTAGGGATGAAGACATTAAGACAGAGCGGAATAATTAAGATTCGTGAAGGGTTGACGACCATTGAGGAAGTCCTTAGGTCCACGATGGAGGACCGTTAACGATATCAATCACATTAGGAGGAGAAGAATGATTGAATTACAGAAGTTACTTGAGGTTATGATAGAAAAGAGAGCCTCCGATCTTCATATCACGACGGGGGCGCCTCCCCAATTTCGAGTCGATGGGAAATTGATGAGTTTTGACAATACCATCCTCACCGCACCTGATACAAAAAGACTCTGCTATAGTGTGCTGACAGATGCACAGAGGCACAAATTTGAGGAGGAGAATGAATTGGACTTTTCCTTCGGCATTAAGGGATTGAGTCGATTCCGAGGCAATATTTATATGCAACGAGGTGCGGTGGCAGGGGCATTTCGTGCCATTTCTTTTGATATCCTCAATTTTTCAGAATTGGGGATCCCTCCTGTGGTAAACGAGTTAATTAAAAAACCCAAAGGCCTGGTTCTTGTTACAGGACCCACTGGAACTGGAAAATCGACCACACTCGCAGCTATGATTGACAAAATCAATAATGAGAGGAATGCCCACATTATCACTATCGAAGATCCGATTGAATACCTTCATCGCCATAAAAATTGTATTGTCAATCAGAGAGAGGTGAACTCCGACACAAAGAGTTTTGGTGCAGCGCTCCGTCACATCCTACGGCAAGACCCGGATATCATCCTCATTGGTGAGATGAGGGACCTGGAGACCATTCAGGCAGCACTTACCACCGCTGAAACAGGCCATCTCACATTTGCAACCCTCCATACCAACTCCTGTGTGGAGACAATCAACCGAATCATTGACGTCTTTCCTCCCCACCAGCAGACACAGGTTAGGACCCAGCTGTCTTTTGTCTTGGAAGGGATCCTGTCCCAGCAACTTATTCCCAAAATTGGAGGAAAAGGACGTGCCCTGGCCATGGAAGTATTAATTCCTAACCCAGCCATTCGAAACCTAATCCGTGAAGACAAGATTCAGCAAATCTATTCACTTATGCAGGTAGGCCAGTCGAAGTTTGGGATGCAGACGATGAATCAGGCTTTGCTTTCCCTTGTCGAACGTCACATCATCTCTCTTGAAGATGCTATGGAGAGAAGTCATAACCTTGATGAGTTTCGCCAGATGCTTAGCACATCGAGCATTGTGACCCAAAGGAAAGAACGGCCTGTGAGAACAGCCTAAACCAATCTTAAGAGGAATGAAACGATGCCAATCTATAAATGGGAAGGAAAGACGACAAAAGGAACGATAAAAAAAGGGGAGATGGAAGCTCCCAATGAGCCAGCCGTTCGAATCCATCTCAGACAGCAAAACATCATACCCACCAAAATATCCCCTAAGGGGAAAGAGATAAAGATCTCTTTATTTAGGCCAAAGGTAAAACAACGCTCCATTGGTATTTTTACTCGACAACTGGCCACAATGATCGATGCAGGACTGCCTTTAGTCCAATCCCTCGAAATCCTTGCCTCCCAGCAGGAAAATAAGACCTTCAAAGAGATTATACGCCAAATAAGGGAAGATGTGGAAGGAGGGTCCACCTTTGCAGGTGCCCTTAAAAAGCATCCTGCTACATTTAATGAACTATATACCAACCTGGTCGTGGCAGGCGAGGAGGGAGGTATCCTCGACAATATCCTCACCCGTTTAGCCAACTATATTGAAAAGGCAGAGGCTTTAAAAAAGAAGGTGAAATCTGCCCTGATCTATCCAAGCACCATCGTTGGTGTGGCCATTATCGTGGTGATGATTTTGATGATATTTGTCATCCCTGTCTTTGAGACAATGTTTAGACAGGCTGGCCAGTCCCTCCCTCTTCCTACCCTGGTTGTTTTGACCATAAGCAAGTTTACTAAAAAATATGTTTTTATAGTTCTCCCAGGACTTCTTCTCCTTCTCTATCTCTTGAAGAAATATTATCAAACAGAAAATGGAAGGACCTGGATCGATCGGCTGATTTTAAAGCTTCCTGTATTCGGGGACCTATTCAGAAAGATTTCTGTTGCCCGTTTTTCCCGGACGCTTGGGACTTTAGTAAGCAGTGGGGTCCCCATTCTCGATGGATTGAGCATTGTTTCAAAGACTTCAGGAAATAAAACGATTGAGACTGCTATCCTCAATGCAAGGGCCAGTATTCGGGAAGGTGAGACGATTGCCGAACCCTTAAACCGGAGCGGAGTCTTTCCCCCGATGGTGATCCAGATGATCTCAGTTGGAGAGTCCACGGGTGCCCTGGACTCGATGCTTGCAAAGATCGCCGATTTTTATGAAGAAGAGGTTGATATTGCGGTAGGCAATTTAACCTCTCTCCTTGAACCTTTTCTGATGATCTTCTTAGGGGTGGTGATTGGTGGAGTAGTCATCTCTATGTATCTACCCATCTTTCAAATGGCCTCGGCTATCGGGGGTTAATATTCCATGGAAAAACCTTTAAACCCGTCCCTCGATACACAACAGAAGATGTTGAAGAATGTTAAGGGCCTCATGCTCGGTCGGGTGATCATACTCACCCTCCTTCTGGCCATCACCTTTATCTTTCAGGTCTCTGAGAAAAAATATTTTTTCATCCCGTTAACCCATTTTTTTTACTACTTCATCAGTTTTTTCTATCTCGTCACCATCCTCTATGCACTTCTCTTAAAAAGGATAAAAGACCTAAGACAATTCGCATTTGTTCAAATCATTATTGACCACCTCTTTATTACCCTATTAATCTATTTTACAGGTGGGAAGGAAAGTTTCTTCCCAATAACATATATCTTCTCCATTATTGGAAGCAGTATCCTTTTCTATAAACGGGGGGCTATATTTTCAGCATCCCTTTCAACATTTCTTTATGGCCTGCTCTTGCTTCTCCAGCTTCATCAATGGATCAACCCCTTAGGGCAACCCTTCTACTATGAGGCCAGCCAAATTTTCTACTCTCTGATCCTCTATATGGCGGCCTTCTATATCGTTGCCTTTCTAAGCAGTGCCATTTCAGAAGAGTTGAAAAAGAAGAAGAAGGAGTTGATCCAGAAACAGGTTGATTACGATCAACTGGAGGCCTTTAACAGAAACATCATCCAGAGTCTGGACAGTGGTCTTCTGACCATTGACCTCGAAGGAAAGATCAACTTTCTAAACCGAACTGCTGAGAAGATATTAAACCGGAAAGGGGAGGATCTGTATCATACTTCGATTTACGATCTATTCCCCCAAATAAATGAAGCGGTTGAGAAGGTGAGGAAAAAATCTGTCGATTCCTTTCCCACCGATTACCAAAGGTATGAGACAATTCTCAACCAATTTGAGGGGAAGAAGACCTACCTGGGATTTTCCATCTCTCCCCTTACAGATCCTGGAGGCTCACTAATCGGCTATACCCTTATCTTTCAGGATATAACAAAATTTAAAGAGATGGAAGAGCAGATGAAACGGGTGGATAAAATGGCTGCCGTTGGGCTACTGGCTGCTGGAATGGCCCATGAGATCAGAAACCCCCTGGCCTCCCTGAGCGGATCAATTCAGATGCTAAAATCAGAACTTCAGTTAGACTCATCTCAAAGGCATCTCATGGAGATCACCCTGAGGGAATCCGAAAGACTCAATGCTTTGATCACAGATTTTCTCCTCTTTGCCCAGCCCCCTCAGACTCATCGGATCCCGGTGGCCATTGAAAAACTTCTTGAGGAAACCATTGAAATGTACACCCACTCTCCTTATTACCAAGAGGGGATACGGTTGATTCGCCCTAACCTCCATCAACCTGTTGAGGCGTTAATTGACCCAAATCAAATGAAACAGGTCTTTTGGAACCTTCTTCTTAATGCATCTCAGGCCATCACCAATGGAGGAGAGATTCGCATTAAAATAGAAAAGGAGGAGGATTTCTTGCGATTGTGTTTTTCAGAAAAAAAACAGGAGAGGGGGAAGGAATGGGTAAGGATTTCATTTAGCGATTCAGGAAAGGGAATTGACCCAAAAGAGAAGGAGAAGATCTTTGAACCTTTTTACACTACAAAGGAAGGAGGGACTGGGCTTGGCCTCTCCATTGTACACAAAATTATTGAGAATCACCATGGTTTGATAACAGTGGAGAGCCAACTTGGAAAAGGGTCTACGTTTACGGTCCTTTTGCCAGTCGATGGAATGAAGAGTGGTTGATATCGGGGGAAATGGATTGATGTCAAAGGATAAAATTTTAGTTGCGGATGACGAACAAAGCATGAGGGAATTCTTAGAGATCATGCTTAAAAAGGAGGGGTATAAAGTTTCTCTGGCCTCTAATGGTGAGGAGGTCGTCAGGATGATTGAAAAGGATATCTTCGACCTCATCCTCCTTGACATTAGAATGCCAAAGCTGGATGGCATATCCGCACTCAAAAAGATTAAAAGCGTCAATCCTGAAACCATCGTCATAATGATCACTGCATATGCCTCAGCCGACTCGGCTATTCAGGCGATGAAGGAAGGCGCTTACGACTACATCACGAAGCCATTTAAAGTGGATGAGATCAAACTGATCATTCGGAATGCATTGGAGAAAAAACAACTTCAAAAGGAAAACCTGCTTTTAAAAAGGGTGGTAAAGGAGCGTTACCACTTTGATAACATCATAGGTCAGAGCCCCAAGATGTTAAGTCTCTACGACCTTCTGGAAAAGGTTTCCCCAACCAAAACAAATATCCTGATCACAGGGGAAAGCGGCACTGGGAAAGAATTGGTGGCAAAGGCCATCCATTATAACAGCCCGAGAAGGGATAAGCCTTTTGTAACCTTAAATTGCGGGGCCATCCCTGAATCGCTTATTGAAAGTGAGCTCTTTGGACACATGAAGGGAGCCTTCACGGATGCCATTGCCACAAAGAAAGGCCTGTTCGAGATAGCGGATGAAGGGACCATCTTTTTAGATGAGATCAGTGAACTTCCCCTTATGATGCAGGTGAAATTGCTCCGTGTACTTCAGGATAAGGAGTTTAAAAGGGTCGGGGGAACTGAAGATATTCGGGTCGATGTACGTATCATCTCTGCGACGAATAAAGACCTTGAGGAGGCGGTGAGAGAAAAACGATTCCGAGAAGACCTTTTCTATCGTCTTAATGTCATTCAGATCAAACTCCCTCCACTTAGAGAAAGGAGAGAGGACATCCCCCTTCTGGCTGAACATTTTTTGAAAAAGTATTCTACAGAACTAAATAAAAATATCACCAAAATCTCGCCTGAGGCCCTTCAAATATTACTCCAGTATGATTATCCCGGCAATGTTAGAGAATTACAAAACATTATTGAAAGGGCTGTTGCATTGGAGACAGGCGTTGAACTCTCTTCACAGAATCTACATTCCTATTTAAATGAACAGACTTCTGTTAAAAAAGGGCTGTTTGATCTGGAGATCCCCAAGGAGGGAATTGACCTTGAGCAGGTAGTAGAGGATCTGGAAAGAACCCTTCTACTTAAGGCCCTTGATAAAACAAAGGGGATTAAAAAGAAGGCTGCAGAACTTCTCCATATCAATTTCCGCTCCATGCGCTATCGGTTAGAAAAATATGGGCTGAACCATGAGGAAGATTCATCCTTCAATGGGAACTCCTCTTAAACTGTTTTACCAGTTCTTCCTCACGAATGAAAAAGAAGATTGGCCTTCCATGGGGGCAGGTCATGGAAAGGTCGAAAGGATAAATGGATTTTACAAGTTCCTCTATCTCTTCTCTCCTTAAAAGAAAATTCCCTCGAATGGCAGAGTGACAGGCCATTGTCACAAGAATGGTATCAATCACTCCTTTCATCGTATCCCCTTTGCTGATAAAGGCCAGTTCCTCTAAGATATGACTTATCAATTCTTTTGCCTCCTCTGGATCAAAAAAAGAGGGGATGGACCTAAGGGCGAAGACGCCCTTCCCTATTGGATCGATCTCAAACCCCATCCAATGAAACCTCTCGAGATAGGCCACCAAGAGAAGAGATTCTTCAGCGGAAAATTCAAGTGTTATGGGGACAAGAAACTGGTTAATAGAGAAGGAGCGCTCTTCCATCTCCCTTTTAAATCTTTCAAAGAGGATTCGCTCATGAGCAGCATGCTGGTCAATAAAGAATATCCCCCGCTCATCCTCACAGATGATGTATGTTCCCCGAACCTGCCCAATAATTCGAGGAATTCCCCCTACTTTTTCTGATTTAAATTCTTCAGAAGAAGGAAAAATCTCTTTTTCATCACACGATCTTGAAAGAGAGTGGAAAAGGGAAGGCTTCTCAATAAATGAGGAAAGGCTTTCTTCCTTCAACTCCAAAGGTCTCTTTAAGCCCTTGGCCTCTTCATATCGGGGAATGGATTCATGAGTTGAACGGAGGGCCCGCACCACCACTTGATAAACTCTCTCTTGGTCCTTAAATTTCACCTCCGCTTTGGTGGGATGGACATTTATATCGACTCCAGAAGGAGGAAGAAAGATGAAAAGGACAACCACAGGATACCTCCCCACAGGGAGGAGTTGTCGATAGGCTTCAAGGATGGCCTTGTAGAGGACCCGATCCCTTATTCCACGTTGGTTCACATAGAGATATATCCCATCTGCAGTCCTTTTTGAAAAAGTTGGAAGGCTCATAAACCCGGAAACTCTAATCTCTCCGTCCTCAAATTCAAAAGGTCTCATCTGTTCCCAGGCCTCTCTTCCTAAAACCGATTCAATTCGAATCTTTAAGGAGTCTGTTCCCAAATGCTCCTGGAGGATTCTGCCCTCGTGGATTAGCTTAAAATAGATGGTTGGATGAGAGAGGCTTAATCTAATAAAATGGTTGAGGGATTGGCGAAGCTCTGTGGGGATGGATTTTAAAAACTTCCTTTTAACAGGCACATTATAAAAGAGATTTCGGACCTCTATCTCAGTCCCAACTGGACAGCCAATGGATGAGATATTTTTTATGACCCCTCCCTCGCATATGATTTTTGTTCCGTTGATTGAATTCCTGACTCGTGTTTTTATCGTCATCTTGGAGACCGATGCAATACTCGGAAGGGCTTCCCCCCTGAAACCCAAGGTAGTGATTTGGTAAAGGTCTTCCAGTCTTTTCAATTTGCTGGTAGCATATCTTTGGAGGGCAAGAGGGAGATCTTCGGGTTCTATCCCCTCCCCATTATCCTGGACTCTAATTAAATTGAGACCCCCCATTCTTATCTCTACAACGACCTCCGTGCTTCCTGCATCGATGGAATTCTCCACCAATTCCTTAATCACTGAGGCAGGCCGTTCTACAACCTCTCCTGCTGCAATGGCTTTTGAAATAGAATCTGGGAGGACTTGAATCTTTCCTGGCATCTTTGGGTTTTAGGAGATTTTGGTTTTATCCTTCCTTATCATCAATAAAGGTTCCCATCCTTCTAAATTTTTCGTATCTCAAGGTCAGCAGTTCATCTATATCCATTTTTTCAATCTCTTTTAGATTTCGCTCAACCGCCTCTCTTAGAATCTCAGACATCGCTTGAGGATCTCTATGTGCCCCTCCCAAGGGTTCAGGGATGATTTCATCAATCACTCCCAATTGGTGGAGATCCCGAGCGGTCAATTTCAGAGACTCAGCCGCTGCCTCTCCTTTCTTTCCATCTTTCCAGAGGATTGCTGCACACCCTTCTGGTGAGATAACCGAGTAGATTGAATACTCGAGCATTAAAATCCGGTCCCCGATCCCTATGGCCAATGCCCCTCCACTCCCCCCTTCTCCAATCACAATTGTTAAGATGGGAGTCCTAAGGGTAACCATACTCCTAAGGTTTCGGGCAATGGCCTCCGCCTGTCCTCTCTCCTCAGCCCCTACCCCCGGAAATGCACCAGGAGTATCAATCATTGTGATAATTGGTTTTTGGAAATCCTCAGCCATCTTCATCAACCTTAAAGCCTTTCGATATCCTTCTGGGTGAGGCATACCAAAATTTCGATAAACCATTTCCTTGGCATCCGCTCCTTTCTGATGTCCAATGCAGATGACTGATCTTCCATTAAATTTCGAAATTCCACCAATGATAGCAGGGTCATCCCCGTAAGCCCTATCCCCATGAAGTTCAATAAAGTTTTCAAAGATTGTGTTAAAATAATAAGATGTTCTGGGTCTATCGATATGCCTGGCCAGTTGGGTTATCTGCCACCCTGTCAGATTTGAAAATATCTCCCTTTGAACCCTAAGAAGCTTCTCCTCGAGGTGCCTCAATTGGTCGTCCAGGTGGATTAACCTTCCCTTCGAAAATCTTTTTAAATGCTCGATCTCCCTTTCTAACTCGATGATTGGCTTTTCAAAATCGAGGTAGTGTTTAACCATAGTCCATGCCTATTTATTCTAAAAAGATATCAGCCCATTCGAAAAGGCTCTTCACCTGATCCTGAAAATGTGGAGAGGGGTCCACTTTGTAAACATCAGAAGGGGCGATAACAATTTCCTTTTGGTCGTCATTCATAAAATGGAGGAACACTGGGGTAGACCCCTGATGCTTTAAAAAAATCTCTCTCAATTGTTCCAACTTTTCTCTCTTTATTGAAACGGTAGGAATTCTCAGGTGAAGGGTCGGGAAGTTTTTCAAAGAGATTTCAGAAAGTGGCCGAATTTCTGTCCCTTTTATCTTGACTTGTTCTTCCGTCAGATCGAGGGTCCCTCGAATAAAAATGGGTGTTCCTCCTCTTAAATAATTTATTGCGGATTTGAAGACCTCAGGAAAGAGGATGATTTCAACAAACCCTTTCAAATCTTCCAGGGTTAAAAAGGCCATTCGATCCCCTCTTTTTGTTACAATCTCCTTTAACCCACTGACCAATCCACAGAGTCTTACCTCAGAACCATTTGGTAAGTTGGGAAGAGTGGAGGTGTCCTGATCGGTAAACTTCTTGATCTCTTCTTGGTAACGGGTTAAGGGGTGACGTGAGATATAGAATCCAATGGTCTCCTTTTCGAAGGCGATCAGCTGGTCTTCAGGGAATTCATCTATATCTGGATATCTATCCAATTTCTCCTCGGGGAAGGAAGCCCACATAGTCAACTGAGCCTCCTCTCTCTTTCGCTGGGACCATTGTGACTCCTCGAGGAGTTCCTCCAGGACAGTCAACATCTGAGAACGGTAGGCCTTTGAAAAGTCAAAGGCCCCACATTTAATCAAACTTTCAATCACCCTTCGGTTTACCTTTCTCAAATCAACCCTCTGACAGAAATCTGAAAGGGATTTATATTTCCCTCTCTCTTCCCTTTCTGTAAGGATTGCCTCAATTGCTGCATCGCCTACATTCTTTACTGCAGCCAGTCCAAAGCGAATCTGGTTACCTACCACAGTAAAATCTCTATAACTTTCGTTTATATCAGGTGGTAGGATATCGATTCCCATCTCCCTGCACTCGGCAATATATTTTACAATTTTATCTGCATTTTGAACCTCGCTTGTGAGGGAAGCGGCCATGAACTCAATGGGGTAATGGGCCTTTAAATATGCGGTCTGATAGGCAATCAAAGCATAGGCAGCACTATGAGATTTATTGAATCCATACTCTGCAAATTTAGACATGTGATCGAAGATTCTCTCTGCCTTGGCCAAAGGTATTCGATTTTTCTTCGCCCCCTGTATAAACTTCTCTTTCTGCATCTCCATCTCCTTCGGGTCTTTCTTCGACATGGCCCTCCGAAGGATATCCGCATCCTCCAAACTGAAGTTCGCCAGTGAACTTGCTATTCGCATCACCTGTTCCTGGTAGACGATCACACCGTAGGTGTCATTTAAAATCTCTTTTAGTTCTGGAATCTCATATCGTATATGGCTTTTATCATGCCTTCGTTTAATAAATTCTTCCACCATCCCACTTTTGATAGGACCTGGACGATAGAGAGCGACAAGGGCAATGATCTCTTTAAAATTCTCAGGTTTCAATTTGACCAGTAGGTCCTTCATCCCTGAACTTTCAAGCTGGAATATCCCGAGTGTAGAACCAGAAGATAGAAGGGCGAAGGTCTTTGGATCATCCAATGGAATTTTTGAAAGATCGATCTTTATGCCTCTTCCCTTCTCTATCCACCGGATGGCCTGGTTGACAACCGTGAGGGTCTTTAGCCCTAAAAAATCAAATTTCACCAAGCCAATCCTTTCAACATCCTTCATAGAATATTGGGTCATCACTTCCCCGTTCTGACCTCTATAAAGAGGAAGATATTCCATCAGGGATTTATTGGAGATGACCACCCCGGCGGCATGGGTCGATGCATGCCGGTTTAACCCTTCAAGGGACTTTGCAATGGCAAAGAGAGACTCCACTCGGGGATCTTTCTTGATCAATTCCTTCAATTGTGGTTCCTGATGGAGGGCCTGGTCCAGTGTGATGTTTAGAGTGCTCGGGATGAGTTTGGCGATTCGATCCACTTCGGCATAGGGCATATCCATGACCCGGCCCACATCTCGGATGACCGCTCTGGCCTGCATCTTTCCAAAAGTGATGATCTGGGCCACATTCTCCTTTCCATATTTATCCATCACATATTGGATTACCTCGTTTCGGCCTTCCATGCAGAAATCTACATCCACATCGGGCATACTGCTCTTTCTACCAGGGTTGAGGAACCTTTCGAAGATCAGATCATACTCAATCGGGTCCAAGTCCGTAATGTTTAAGGCATAGGCAACCAGACTTCCAGTAGCAGATCCTCTACCTGGACCTACTGGAATTCCCCTTCGTTTTGCCATATTAATGAAATCCGCAACTATTAAAAAATATCCTGAATAGCCCATGGATTTTATAATCCTCAGTTCCTCTTCGAGTCTTGTCCAGTAGGGGGCAAATTTTTGAAGATCTCCATTCCCATATGAGGATAACCTCCTCTCCAATCCCTCTCGAGCAAGTTTATCCAGGTAAGTATCCAGGGTCTCTCCAGCAGGAACAGAAATCTTCGGGATATGCTTCTCTTCGAATTTCAATTCAAGATTGCACTGATCTGCGATTTCAAGGGTGTTGGAGATCGCCTCCGGACTATTGGGAAAGAGTTGGGCCATCTCTTCAGGTGACTTAAAATAAAACTCATCGGATGAAAACTTCATCCGATCGCTGTCTTGGAGAGTCTTTCCTGTCTGAATGCAGAGGAGAACCTCATGGGCTCTGGCTTCTTCTCTGCGAAGATAGTGACAATCGTTGGTAGCAACAATTGGAAGAGAGCATTGATGGCTGACCTCGAGGAGGCGTTCGTTAAGAGAGAGTTGGCCCTCGATACCATTGTTTTGAATTTCGATATAGAAGCGATTTCGATCAAATATCTTCCTGTATTCTTCAGCCACCTGAATGGCCTTTTTCATCTCTCCCCTGCTGGCATAAATCGCAATCTCTCCTTTTAAACAACCGCTGAGGGCGATTAAGCCTTCGTTATATTGGTTTAGGAGTTGCTTATCCACCCTTGGTTTATAATAGAATCCTTCGAGATAGCCCAGGCTTACGAGTTTTATCAGATTAAAATAGCCTGTCCGATTTTTTGCTAAGAGTGTGAGGTGATAAACCCCTTCTTCCCTGGATTCCCCCACCTTTTTTTCAAATCTGCTATTTGGGGCTAAATAGACTTCACATCCGACAATAGGCTTGATCCCATGTTTAATGGCCATTTGATAAAACTCTATCACCCCGAACATATTCCCATGATCGGTCAGGGCCAAGGCCTTCATTCGAAACTTCTTGGCCATCTCCATGAGTTCTTCAAAGCGAATGGCCCCATCCAGCAAACTATATTGGCTATGAAGGTGGAGATGTATAAATTCAGTGGTGGACATAGGAATTAACCAATAGAATAAGGTTTTATAATTACTTTTTCTTCAATATGCAATTTTTATGTAGGGCAGGCCTTTAGGCCTGCATATCATTCATTTCAAAGGCAAGGCTAAAGCCTTGCCCTACAAAATTTGGTTATGGGTGAAAAGGTTTCAATCATTTTTGTTTAGTTTTTA
>JBBIRM010000041.1:0-19311 GCA_037441765.1 Deltaproteobacteria bacterium
TGAATACTTTAAAATTGGCTGCTTGACCAATTCATAGCCGCCAAAAAGGTGCAAACTAGAGTAGATTAATAAAAATTGAGGTTAAACATGGAAGTTGCCCGTGAATCTATCCCCATCAATATCGAAGATGAAATGAAAAAGTCCTATATGGACTATGCCATGAGTGTCATCATCGGACGTGCCCTCCCTGACGTGAGGGATGGTCTTAAACCGGTTCATCGCCGAATCCTTTATGCGATGAATGAATTGAATAATGATTGGGATAAACCCTATAAGAAGTCGGCCAGAATTGTTGGGGATGTCATCGGAAAATATCACCCACATGGCGATATGGCTGTATATGATGCCATTGTAAGGATGGCTCAGGATTTCTCACTTCGTTATCCAATCATAGACGGACAAGGAAATTTCGGCTCAATTGATGGTGACCCCCCTGCTGCCATGCGATATACAGAGATCCGAATGGCAAAACTGGCCAGTGAACTACTGGCCGATATTGATAAGGAGACCGTCGATTTTGTTCCAAACTATGATGAAACTCTAAAGGAACCTTCTGTGCTTCCATGCAAGTTCCCCAACCTCCTTATCAATGGGTCCTCTGGGATTGCTGTAGGAATGGCCACCAACATCCCTCCTCATAATTTAGTAGAGACCATAAATGCGTTGGTGGCTTTGATCGAAAATCCAGAAATTTCTGTAAAAGAATTGATGGCCCATCTTCCTGGCCCGGACTTCCCTACTGGAGGCTTCATCCATGGAGTAGAGGGAATCCAACAAGCATACGAGACAGGAAAGGGTGTGATTCAACTAAGAGCCAGGGCCTTTATCGAAAGGGACCGAAAGGGGGAGAGGGAAAATATCATTATTACAGAACTTCCTTACCAGACCAATAAAGCCAAGCTCATTGAGCGGATCGCTGAACTGGTCCAGGAAAAGGTGATAGAAGGGATTGCCAATATCCGAGATGAATCAGACCGGGAAGGGATGCGGGTGGTCTTGGAACTGAAGCGAAATGAGGTGGGGGAGGTGATTCTAAATCAGTTGTACAAACATACCCAGATGCAGACCTCTTTTGGAATCATTCTTTTGGCCATCCATCAAAATCAACCTAAGCTCCTTTCATTAAAAGAGATGCTTCAGCTCTTTATCCAGCATCGTCAAGAGGTTGTTACCCGAAGAACCCGTTTTGAATTGGGAAAGGCCGAGTCCAGGGCTCATATTCTCGAGGGTCTAAAAATTGCTCTCGATCATATTGATGCCGTCATCCAAACAATTAAGGTATCCAAAACTCCCAAAGAAGCAAAAGATCGCTTAATGGAAAGGTTCTCCCTTTCTGAGGAACAAGCACAGGCCATTTTGGAGATGAGGCTTCAACGTCTCACTAATTTAGAGCAAAGGAAGATCATCGAAGAATATGAGGAGACGATCAAACTGATCGACCGGTTAAAAACCCTACTTGGAAGTGAGAAATTAATCCTCAATCTCATCAAGGAAGAACTCCTTTCCATTCGTGACACTTACGGAGATGAAAGGCACACCGAAATTGTTGAGGTTATCCCTGAGATTAAGATTGAAGACCTTATCGCTGAAGAGGATATGGTGGTCACAATCACCCATTCTGGATATATTAAAAGAAACCCGATTAGCCTCTATCGAAGTCAGCATAGGGGGGGAAAGGGGAAGGTTGGAATTAATGTGAAAGAGGAAGATTTTGTAGAAGACCTATTTATTGCCTCAACCCATGACTATCTCCTCTTCTTTACTGATGCAGGGAAGATTCACTGGATGAAGGTCCATGAAGTTCCTCAGGCTGGTCGTCTTACTCGTGGTAAGGCAATTGTGAATCTCCTTAACCTTAGTCCTCAGGAAAAGGTTACAACCATTCTCTCTCTAAAAGAATTCACCCCTGGGAGATTCATTACTTTTATTACCAAACGGGGGGTGATTAAGAAGACAGCCCTTGAGGCCTACAGCAATCCAAGGGCGGGGGGGATTATTGCGATCAATTTAGATGAAGGAGATGAGCTCATCTCCACAAAATTGACCGATGGCCATCAACAACTCTTTATCGGAACAAAATTGGGAAAAGCCATCCAGTTTCCTGAATCCCAAGTCCGTGAGATAGGTCGGACTGCACGAGGGATACGTGGGATTAGGCTTGGCAGAGGAGATGAGGTTATAGGGATGGAGGTGGTTTCACCTCAAAATCAAATATTGACTGTGACTCAATATGGGTATGGTAAGAGAACCCCCATGTCTGAATATCGAGTTCAGAATAGGGGCGGCTCTGGCATCTTTACCGTAAGAAGGACTGCCAAGACCGGAGACGTGGTTGGGGTAAAGAGTGTGATAGAGGAAGATGAATTGATGATCATTTCTGATAAAGGGAAAATTATAAGGCTAAAGACTTCTGATATCCCAGTCCAGGGAAGAAGTACCCAGGGGGTTAAATTGATCAATCTTGAAGAAGGGGAGAAGGTGGTGGCAGTGGCAAGATTAGCAGAAAAGGATTAGCCCACCTAAGACCCTCCTTTGCTCCTAAAAAAATACTTGAATTTTTAAAAAAATGGGTTTAATATTTATTTCGAAAGTTAATATCCTCAAAATTTTTCCCTTCTTAATTATTTAATTTCATTTATCCACATTTGTGGAAATATTGTGAAAAGAGATATCTAAATTATTGAAAATGAAAAATATTTCTTTTTGGAACTTATCCTTCCAACTCCCTTGGATATCTTATTTTAACTTCCTGATTCATTATGGTTTAGTTCATGAAAGAGTTTTGGTCTAAGGCCCTCGATTCACTAAAAGAAAAAGTCGGCCAGCAGAATTTTGAAATCTGGATTAAGCCCATTAACCTCCTCTCGGTTCGGGAAGGGGTTGTAGAACTTGAAGTGCCCAATCGTTTCTTTAAAGAATGGGTCAGTGAACACTATTCTTTACAGATTAGGGAGGCGCTCAACACCATTACCCAAAAACCCTGTCATCTTCAATTTCGAATTAAAAATGATCAAACCCATGAAAGGGATTTTAACCAACCTCTCCTCACCTATCAGGAGAATGGGATGAACCAAGCTTTTCAGACCCCTTTCAATCCAAAATATACCTTCGATAATTTTGTAGTAGGAGCGGGCAACCAGTTTGCAAATGCTGCCTGTTTGGCCGTGGCTAACCTTCCTGCCAAGAATTATAACCCTCTATTCCTCTATGGTGGAGTGGGGTTGGGGAAGACTCATCTTCTCCATGCCATTGGGAATCATATTATTCAAAATCGTATTCTTCCAGATGTAAAGAAAGTCTGTTACCTTTCCTCTGAGGAATTTACCAACGAACTTATCAACTGCCTTAAATACGAAAAGATGGATGAATTTAGAAATAAGTTCAGGAGAATGGATATCCTTTTAATCGATGATATCCAATTCATTGCAGGGAAAGAAAGGACTCAAGCAGAATTTTTCCATACCTTCAATTCCCTTTATGAAGCTCGCAAGCAAATTGTTGTTACCAGCGATAAATTTCCGAAAGATATTCCTAACTTCGAGGAAAGGCTTCGTTCAAGATTTGAATGGGGGCTTATCGCGGATATTCAACCACCGGATATTGAAACAAAAGTGGCCATCTTAAAAAAGAAGGCAGAGCTTGAATCCATTCCTCTCCCAAATGATGTGGCTTTCTTTTTGGCTTCACAGATCGAATCGAATATAAGAGTCTTAGAAGGCTCGCTTATAAGGATAGGGGCCTTTGCTTCTTTAACCCAGACCCCGATTGACATTCAAATGGCTAAAGAAGTCCTTAAAAATATTATCAAACCTAAAGAAGAGATAATTTCTATTGATGTCATTCAGAAAGTGGTATCAAATTATTTTAATATGAAAGTTTCTGACCTAAAGATGAAAAGAAAATACAAGGGGTATGTCATCCCAAGACAAGTGGCCATGTATCTTTCAAGAAAAATGACCCCTGCTTCCCTTCTGGAGATTGGTGAAAAGTTTGGTGGAAAAGATCACTCTACAGTTATTCACTCCATTAAAAAGGTTGAAGAGAGGATGGCCAAGGAACCTTCATTTAAACAAACGATTGAAAATCTCATCAGTAGAATTCAATCATAAAAAGTGTTGAAATATTGTGAAGTAATGGGGATTAAAAAACAGGAAAAAAATTTTTAAATAAAAAAATTGGAATTCCGCAGGATGCCCCAAAATTTTAAACATTAAATCTCTTTTTCTTTTTTCTATTTAGACCCTTTTTCATCATTTAAACAATGTTCTATGATGTTGATGATGATAAGAAAAAATATTGGGAGGTCTTCATATGAACTTCAATATTGATAAAAAAGAGTTTTTAAAAGGTTTAAGCATTATGCAAACCATTGCCGGAAGAAAGACAACCCTTCCCATCTTGACACATATTCTTCTCGAATGGGATAAAGATTCTCTCTTTCTAACAGGGACAGATTTAGAAACAGGAATTCGAGAGGAACTTAGTATTTCTTCAGAAGAAAAAGGAAAGGCCTCGGTTTCTGCGAAGAAGTTATATGAAATTGTCAGGGAGTTGCCTGAAGAACCTATTAAAATTAATAAAAAAGAGAACCAGTGGATTTCTATCCAGTGTGGAAAATCTATCTTTAATCTTGCAGGAATGGATCCAGATGAATTTCCGTCTCTTCCCGCTTATCAAGAAAAGAGTTTTTCAAAACTTCCCGTTCAACTTTTGAGGGAGATGGTTGAAAAAACTGTCTTTGCGGCTTCTAATGAAGAGTCCCGATACCATCTGAACGGAGTTTTATTTATACAAATAAAAAAAGGGGGGAAGGTCTTTCTTAGGTTGGTGGCAACAGATGGACATCGACTCTCTATGGTAGAAGGAGAAAGTTCAAATATTCGAGGAATAGAAAAGGGAGTAATTCTTCCCAAAAAAGGGATTTTGGAATTGAGAAAGATGATCGGGGATAGGGACGGTGATGAAGAGATGGAGATATATTTTAATACCACCCATGGTTTTTTTAAAGTTGGAAAAACCCTAATGGTCATCCGCATTATCGAAGGAGAGTTTCCAGAATATGAGCAGGTCATTCCAAAGACGAATGATAAAAAGTTGATATTAGATAAGGAGAAAATATTTAGTTGTCTAAAGAGAATTTCAACAATGACCACCGAAAAAGGGGAAGGGGTTAAATTATCTATAAATAAGGACCTTATGGAGGTAACTTCTTACCATCAGGATTACGGGGATGCTAAGGAGGAGGTAGAAATCATTTATAATGAAGCCCCTCTACAAATCGGATTTAATGTAAGGTATTTAATGGAAGCCCTCCATTCAATGGAGTCCAGAGAGATTTTTATGGAACTTAAAGATGAAGGGAGCCCCGGAATTTTAAGGCCCTCCACTTTTACAACGGTCTCAAATCAACTCTGTATTATCATGCCGATGAGAATTTGATAAGCCCAAATTAAGCAAACCAAATGAAGAGAGGATAGAAGAGGTAATGGAACAGTATACTGCGGAGCAAATAAAGATCTTGGATGGTTTGGCTGCTGTGAGAAAGCGCCCTGCTATGTATATAGGGAATACAGGGGTTGAAGGCCTCCACCATTTGGTTCATGAATTGGTGGATAATAGTATTGACGAGGCCTTGGCTGGATATTGTCATAAGATTGAGGTAATCCTCCACCTGGACAATAGTGTGACAGTCAGAGACGATGGACGGGGCATCCCAGTAGATATCCATGAAAAAGAAAGACGTCCTGCTGTCGAAGTGGTGATGACCAAACTTCACTCTGGGGGGAAATTTGATAATCGAAGTTATAAAATTTCGGGGGGACTTCATGGGGTGGGTCTTTCTGTTGTCAACGCACTATCGGAATTTGTTGATTTAGAGATTCGAAGGGATGGGAATGTATATCACCAAATTTACGAAAGGGGAGAAGCCAAAACAAAACTTGAAGTTATAGGAAAGACCAAACATACAGGGACACAGATTCGTTTCAAACCAGACGGTACCATTTTTGAAACAACTCAGTTCAGTTTTGATCTTCTATCTCAACGACTGAGGGAGTTGGCCTTCTTAAATAAAGGGCTTTCGATCAGTATCGAAGATGAACGGACAGAAAAGAGACATGATTTCTTCTATAAAGGGGGAATCATCTCTTTTATTGAATATCTCAATAAGAATAAGAACTGTATCCATTCTAAACCGATTTACATCCATGGAACCAAAAACGATATAGAAGTGGAGATTGCCTTTCAGTATAATGATGGGTATAGTGAAAATCTATTCTCTTTTGCCAACAATATCAACACCCACGAAGGAGGGACCCACCTTATTGGGTTTAAAACCGCACTCACCCGGACGATCAACCAATATGCCATCAATAATAATCTTCTAAGGGGGATCAAAGAAAACCTAACTGGAGAAGACATTCGAGAGGGGCTTGTGGGGGTAATTAGTGTCAAACTTCCAGAACCCCAATTCGAAGGTCAGACCAAGATGAAATTGGGCAATAGCGAGGTTAAAGGTTTGGTTGAGACACTGGTCAATGAGAAATTGGGTAGTTACTTTGAAGAAAACCCGGCGGTCGCTCGAAAGATCATCTCAAAGGTGATCGAGGCTGCAAGGGCCAGAGAGGCTGCTCGGAAGGCACGTGAATTGAGCCGAAGAAAAGGGGCCCTGGAAACAGATAACCTTCCAGGAAAATTGGCTGATTGTCAAGAAAAAGACCCAGCCCTGAGCGAGATATTCATCGTTGAAGGAGATTCAGCAGGGGGGTCTGCAAAACAGGGTCGGGATCGAAGCTTTCAAGCGATTCTCCCGATCAAAGGGAAGATCCTTAATGTTGAAAAGGCACGCTTTGACAAGATGTTGGCCAACGAAGAGATCAGGCTTCTCATTTCAGCCCTGGGAACAGGCATTGGGGAAGAATACGATATTTATAAATTGCGATATCATCGGATCATTATCATGACGGATGCCGATGTGGACGGATCCCATATACGTACCTTGCTTCTCACCTTCTTTTACCGTCATATGCCTGAAGTGATCGAAAGAGGATATCTCTATATTGCCCAGCCCCCGTTGTTTAAGGTTGTAGAGGGAAAGAGCGAAAAATATATCAAAGACGAAACCTTATTTAATCGATTCTTAATGGATCGGGCCATTTCAAAAATTGAGTTGATTGTTGAAAGAACAGGAAAGAAGTTAACCGATAGGAAATTAAATCAACTTTTTGAGAGGATGTCTCTCTATCATGATTTTATGCAACGCCTGCAACATAAAGGATATCCGGAATCCATTATCCAATTCCTACTGAAACATGGGATACGGAATAAAAAGACATTTGAAGAGAAAGGGGAGGTCAGCGATCTTCAGAAACAGTTTAGGAAGAATGGGTTTTTAGTATTCGATCTCTATTGGGATGAAGAACATAACCTCTATGGCTTCGAGGTTCAGGAATCAAATGGGAAGGAGATGAGAATGAAGGTTCAATGGGACCTCATATCATCGGTTGAATATCGAAACCTGTATCAACTTTACCAGGAAATTCAGGAAACCGCTCCCCCTCCCTACATTCTAATGGAGAAAGGGAAACAGGTGAAGGTCGATCGGCAAGAAGAACTCCTCCAATCTTTGATTCAATTGGGGAGAGAAGGTTTAACCATTCAGAGATATTAGGGCTTGGGAGAGATGAATCCAGAACAGCTCTGGGAGACCACAATGAATCCGAGCACCCGTACTCTTCTTAAGGTCAAGGTGGAGGATGCGATTGAGGCCGATGAAATCTTCAGTATTCTCATGGGGGATGAGGTAGAACAAAGACGCCATTTCATCGAGGAGAATGCCCTCTTTGTTCATCGTCTCGATATTTAGGAGATCTCCAAAAAGATGCTCATCGTAGGGTTGACTGGAGGGATAGGGAGTGGCAAGACGGTCGTCTCCCAGACCTTAAAGGAGGAGGGCGCTTACCTCATCGATGCTGATCAAATCGCCAGGGAACTGGTTAAACCCAACACCCCCATATGGAATAAGTTGGTCAATGTATTTGGGAAAGGGATCCTAAAAGATGATGGGTCCATTGACAGGAAGGGATTGGCGCAGAGAGTCTTTTCAAACCCCAAAGAACGGACTCTATTAAATCAAATTATTCATCCCCGAATCAAGGAGGAGATAAATCGGAGAAAAGAAGAGATCCTGCAAAAGGATCCCGAGGCGATCATAATCATCGATGCAGCCCTGCTTGTTGAACTTGGAGATCATAAGGAGATGGATAAAGTCATTGTGGTTTTTGCTCCTGATCAGCAGAGGGTGGAGAGGCTTGAAAGAAGGGATGGGATTAGTCAGGAAGAGGCAAAAATGGTGATCTCCTCTCAGTTGCCCCAGGAGGAAAAGTTGAGGGTGGCTGACTTTGTGATCCGAAATGAGGGGAGTCTCGAAGAGACGAAGCAGAAGGCAAGGGAAATTTTTCAAGAATTAAAAAGAATTGGGCATGGTTTTAAACGATAGGAATCCAAACAGGTAAAGGAGGAAAGAAGGGAGGATGAATGTCAAAGACCTAAAGAAGATGAAGATCAATGAATTGTATAAGATCGCAAAGGAGCTCAATGTCGAAGGGGCAAGCGGGATGAGAAAACAAGAATTGATCTTTGCCATCCTGCAGGCCCAGACCGAGAAGAACGGGTTGATTTTCGGAGAGGGGGTACTGGAAATCTTGCCCGATGGTTTTGGCTTCTTAAGGGCACCAGATTACAATTACCTGCCAGGGCCTGATGATATCTACATCTCTCCCTCCCAGATCCGAAGGTTCAACCTTCGAACAGGAGATACAGTCTCAGGTCAGATTAGGCCTCCCAAAGATACAGAGAGATATTTTGCCATGTTAAAAGTGGAGATGGTCAATTATGAAGATCCCGAAGTCGTTCGTGACAAGATCCTCTTTGATAATTTAACCCCTCTTTACCCCCAGGAAAGGATTCATTTGGAAATTGATGGAGACTCAAAGAATTACTCGGCAAGGGTGATGGATCTACTCACCCCGATCGGAAAGGGCCAAAGGGGTCTTATCGTTGCTGCGCCGAGGACTGGCAAAACCATGCTTCTTCAGAATATTGCTCACAGCATAACGACCAACCATAAGGAGATTACACTCATTGTACTACTCATCGATGAAAGGCCTGAAGAGGTGACGGATATGGAACGATCTGTTGAGGCAGAGGTTATCAGTTCCACATTCGATGAACCCGCACAAAGACATGTCCAGGTGGCGGAGATGGTGATTGAAAAGGCAAAACGCTTGGTTGAACATAAAAAGGATGTCGTCATTCTATTGGATAGCATCACACGCCTTGCCCGCGCTTATAATGCTGTGGTCCCCCCCAGTGGGAAGGTCCTCTCAGGAGGGATTGATGCAAATGCCCTCCAAAGGCCGAAGCGATTTTTCGGTGCAGCCAGAAATATTGAGGAGGGAGGAAGCCTTACCATTATAGGAACCGCACTGATTGATACTGGAAGTCGTATGGACGAAGTGATTTTTGAGGAATTCAAGGGGACGGGAAATATGGAGATTCACTTAGACCGGAGGTTAGTAGACCGAAGGGTTTTTCCCTCAATAGATATTCAACGCTCGGGCACAAGAAAAGAGGAATTGCTCATCCCCCCGCAAGATCTTAACCGCATCTGGCTTTTGAGAAAGGTGCTTCAACCTATGAACACAGTAGAAAGCATGGAGTTCCTTTTAGAAAAGATGCAGGCCACAAAAAATAATCGAGAATTCCTCGACTCCATGAATCAGTAGTCTGTAGAAATCTATCCCACTGCCCTGGAAATAAAATAGTTGAAAATGAGGAAGAAATCTGTAAAATAATAATGATGGAGGTATAAGTAATGAAGAAGGATATTCATCCCAAGTTATTCGATACGGTGATCAAATGTGCTTGTGGGGCCACCTTTGAGACCAAGAGCACACAGAAAGATATTCATGTAGAGATTTGCTCAAACTGTCATCCCTTTTTTACAGGGAAACAGAAATTTTTAGATACCGCAGGAAGGATCGAGCGATTTCAGAAAAAGTATGGCAGAAAGAACGAATCGAAAGATTAATTTAAATTTTGAAGTCTTCCTTTCCTTTTTCCCATTCCCTCCATTTTTGTTTTACAATAATTATCGAGGGAAGGTGGTCACTACCCCCTTAAATTCCCTTCTCTTAAAGAGTCATTTTCAACATTAGTGCCTGGAGAGTATCAATGCCTTTTAAAGGGATATATCCCAATCAGGGAAATCCTTTATCTAAATCCATTCCCACTTGGGAGAAGGAAGGGTCCCTTAGGGTCGGGGGGCAGGCGGTCATAGAAGGGGTCATGATGAGATCTCCAAGGTCAATGGCCATTGCAGTCCGTAAACCCAACGGTGAGATTGTGGTGAAAAAAGAAGAGTTGAAATATTTTTCAGAGAAGAGTTGGATCTATAAAATTCCCTTGATTCGAGGAGTATGGATATTAGCCTCTGCCCTTATCTTGGGGATCCGGGCCCTTAATTTCTCTGCCCAACAGGCCATCTCAGAGACCGAGGAGAAAGAGATCAGTTCCTGGACAATTGGCCTTACCTTTTCTATTGCAATTGGCTTTGGCCTCTTTCTCTTTTTTTTAGTGCCTCTTTTTATGACCAGATGGATACGGGGAGTCGTTCCCTTCTTGGCAGATAACGGATTCCTATTCAATTTAACCGATGGAATAATTCGAATGACCATTTTTCTTGCTTACCTCTGGACGATCTCTTTTATCCAAGAAATCAGGCGAGTCTTTCAATATCATGGGGCTGAGCACAAGTCGATCTATGCCTTTGAATCTGGAGAGGCGTTACGGATCGATAGGGTCAAATCCTTTGGTTACCTTCACCCCCGATGCGGGACAAGTTTTTTACTCATGGTGATGGTAGTGAGCATTCTGATATTTTCCCTTCTCCCGCATCATCTTTCATTTGAAAATAAGGTGGCTTCGAGGATGGCCCTTCTTCCCCTCATCGCAGGGATTTCTTATGAGATCATCAGATTTTCTGATCTTAAGAGGCAGTCTCGAGCAACAAAGGTTTTTATCAAACCTGGGCTATGGCTTCAAAGGCTAACTGCTCGTGAACCCTCCGATCTGCAGATCGAGGTAGCCATTTGTGCGCTCCATGCGGTTCTCGAATTGGAGGGAAGGAAGATAAAGGAATAATATGTTTGAGAAATTGGAAGAGGTTGAACGTCGTTACGAGACCATCTCTCATCTGTTGGGGCAGCCTGAAGTGCTTCAGAATCAAGAAGAATTTCAGAGGCTCGCCAAGGAGTATGCAGAGATAGGCAAGGTGGTAGAGCGATATCGAAAATATAAAAAGATTCAGGAGGAACTTAAAGAGAGTCAGCATCTCTTCCTAAGTGAAGAGGATGAGGAGATGAAGCGGTTGGCCAGAGAAGAGGTCCATCGACTTATGGAAGAAAAGGAAGGGGTGGAGAGAGAACTGAAGATGGTCCTCCTTCCTAAAGATCCAAATGACGAGAAGAATATCATTCTTGAAATCCGTGCAGGGACAGGAGGAGAGGAGGCTGGGCTTTTTGCCGCTGATCTTTTCAGGATGTATTCAAAATTCTCTGAGCGGAGAAATTGGAAGATCGAAGTCCTCAGCCGACATTTCACAGGAGTGGGTGGGTTTAAAGAGATCATTGCCTTGATAGAAGGCAAAGGGGTATACAGTCAACTGAAGTTTGAGAGCGGTGTCCATCGGGTTCAAAGGGTTCCCATCACAGAGGCCCAGGGTCGCATTCATACATCGACGGTCACCGTTGCCATTCTTCCAGAAGCAGAGGAGGTGGAGGTTGATATTGACCCCAATGACCTACGGATTGATATATTCCGTTCTTCAGGACCAGGGGGTCAGAGTGTGAACACAACGGATTCAGCAGTCAGGATAACCCATCTTCCCAGCGGAATCGTGGTGTCCTGTCAGGATGAGAAATCCCAGCATAAAAATAAGGCCAAGGCCCTTAAAATCTTGAGGGCCAGACTGTTGGATAAGGTCAGACAAGAGAAACAGCTGGAGATCTCCCAGAAGCGAAGGAATCAGGTCGGGACAGGTGAACGAAGTGAAAGAATCCGGACCTATAACTTCCCTCAGGGGAGGGTGACCGACCATAGAATAGGATTAACCCTTTATCGCTTGGATGAAATCCTCGAGGGTGATTTGGATGAACTCATCGATGCCCTGACAACTCATTTTCAGGCTGAGGCGTTGATTGAGTTAACAAATTTTAAATCTGAGGTAAGAAACTTAGATGAATTTAGGATCTCAAAAAAGTCCCCCTAATGGGAAAATCATTGAAATTCTAAATTGGGCTACCCACTATTTAAATAATCGCCATATAGATAATCCTCGGCTAAATGCTGAACTTCTGATGGCCTATGTTCTTAAGGGGAGTAGAGAATCTCTGTATACTCAATTGAAAGAGCCTCTTGGAGAGGCGGAGAAGGAAACCTTTGAGAGGCTCGTTCAAAGAAGGATTTCAGGTGAGCCAATTCAATATATCTTAGGAAGGCAGGAATTCTGGTCGATTGATTTTAAAGTTGATCGCCGATGCTTCATCCCAAGACCTGAGACAGAGATTCTGGTGGAGGAGACCCTCTCAATTCTTTCTCGTGATCTATCTTCTGAAATCCCGAGGGTATTGGAAATCGGAACAGGAAGTGGAGCAATTGCCATTGCATTAGCGAAGGAGGCAAAGGAGGTCATCGTCGTTGCAACAGACCTATCGATAGAAGCCCTTTTGTTGGCCAAGGAGAATGCCACCTCTTTAGGCCTTCTATCTAAGATTGGGTTTGTCCATGCAAATCTATTTGATCCCTTTTCTCCTCTTAGAGGGAGAGGGTTTTTTTCCATCATTCTTTCCAATCCCCCATATATTGCTCGGCCAGAGATGGAGGGGCTCTGTAAAGAGGTGAAAGATTTTGAACCAATCCTCGCACTTGATGGGGGGGAAGATGGTTTAGACTTTTATCGAAAGATCATCTCGCAGGCATCTAATTATATAAGGCCCCATGGATGGCTTCTACTCGAGGTGGGAAGCACCCAGGCAGAAAAAGTTTCCAAGATGATTGAAGAAGAAGGACATTTTAAAAAGGCCCAATATGTGAAGGATCTTTCTGGGATTAAGAGAGTAGTAAAGGCACAGCGAAAGATATAGAGTCGAAACACAAAACTCTAAGCCCTAAATATAAGTCAAAAACTCAAAAGGCCAGGCTGTATTAAGTTTTTAAATTTTGAGGTTAAAGATGGATAAGATTATCATTCAGGGTGGGGAGAGGCTGATCGGAGAGGTGGAGGTTAGTGGTTCGAAAAACGCAACCCTTCCTATCTTTGCAGCAACTCTTCTTACGGAAGGGGACAATCTCTTTCACCAGGTTCCCAACTTGAGAGATGTTCATACAATTCTAAAGGTTCTAACCAATATGGGCGTGAAGGTAAAAAAGGAAGGGGAGGCCTATCGGATCAATGCTAAGGAGATCTTAAACTGTGAAGCCCCCTATGAGTTAGTAAAGACGATGAGGGCCTCAATCTTAGTACTTGGACCATTGGTGGCCCGAATGAGGAGGGCCTATGTATCCCTTCCAGGTGGGTGTGCTATTGGTGCAAGGCCGATAAATCTTCATCTAATGGGATTGGAGGCGATGGGAGCAAGGATTGAACTCCACCATGGTTATATCGATGCCAGAGTGGAAGAGTTGAGGGGTGCAACGATCACATTCGATACGGTCACTGTCACCGGGACAGAAAATCTAATGATGGCAGCAACACTCGCCAAAGGAAAGACGACCCTTTATAATGCAGCCATGGAGCCTGAAGTGGTTGAGTTGGCCAATGTCCTAAATAAAATGGGGGCAAGGATCAACGGGGCGGGAACTCCGGTTATAGAAATTGAAGGTGTGGATTCCCTCCATGCCATTGAACATACGATCATCACCGACCGTATTGAAGCAGGCACTTTAATGGTTGCAGCAGGGTTGACCCAGGGGAATATCAAGATCCTCAACTGTCCCCTTCAACACATGGAGGCGGTTGTCAATAAATTAAGGGAGACGGGGATGGAGATTGAGTCAGATGGAGAAGGAACCAGGGTGGTGGGCAACAGGCGGATTCGTAGTGCGGATGTGAAGACCCAACCCTACCCAGGATTTCCAACAGATATGCAGGCACAGTTCATGGTTTTGATGTCCCTGGCAAGGGGATTAAGCGTGATTACAGAGACCATCTTCGAGAATCGGTTCATTCATGTTAGCGAACTAAGGAGGATGGGGGCAGATATATGGCTTCAAGGGGATACCGCAATTGTCCAGGGTGTTGAGAGCCTGAGTGGCGCTCCTGTGATGGCAACAGATTTGAGGGCAAGCGCTTCACTGGTACTGGCTGGACTGGCTGCAGAGGGACAGACCGAGGTGTCGAGGGTTTATCACCTGGATAGGGGTTACGAAGCATTGGATAGAAAGTTGTCTAAACTTGGAGCAAATATCCAGAGGGTTAAGGAAGGGGAAGATTGAGGTTTTTAAGGGAAGGTGAGTTAGGATTTGATCAATACCTCTCAGAAGTGGAAAGGAGGGCGATTGGGGATAGCCTTCGTTTCGAAAAAGAGGTACGATCGATTCTACTCGATATTGAGAAAAGAGGTGATAAGGCCCTTCTCCATTATATCATGCGATTTGATGGTCTTCGTATTTCGATCGGCCAACTTCGGGTGAAACGATCTGAGATCGAAAAGGCCTACCAGAAGATTCCTCAAGAATTCTTAAATACATTAAAGAGATCTGCTCATCGGATTCGAAGATTTCACAGACTTACATTCAACCAGTGGTCTGAGCATTTAAGAGAGGAGGGGATTTTACTCGGAAGGGTGATGAGGCCACTGGAAAGGGTTGGGATCTATGTGCCTGGGGGAAAGGCCTCCTACCCTTCAACAGTTCTCATGTCTGCCATCCCTGCAAAGGTTGCAGGAGTTTCAACCCTTCTCATGGCCACCCCTCCCCGTCGGGGAGGGATAAGCCCGGCGGTATTGGTAGCAGCAGATCTGGCAGGAGTTGATCAAATTTACAAAATCGGAGGGGCTCATGCCATTGCCGCAATGGCCTATGGGACAGAGTCGATTCCAAAGGTGGATAAGATTGTAGGGCCTGGAAATCAATATGTGGCCACGGCTAAAAGATTGGTATATGGGGTTGTAGATGTGGATATGGTAGCGGGGCCAAGTGAGATCTTAGTTCTCTCTGATGGGAAGACACCGGCCCAATTCATCGCTTCAGACCTGCTCTCTCAAGCGGAGCATGATGAGAGGGCCCTGGCCATTCTAATAACTACTTCAGAACCACATGGGAGAGAAGTGGAGAAAGAGATAGAAAGACAAATCTCACTGTTAAAGAGGAAGGCAATCGCCAAGGAGAGCCTTAAACATAGAGGGGCTATTGTCGTGGTAAGTGATTTGAGAAAGGCCGTTGAACTTGCAAATCGGATTGCACCGGAGCATTTGGAAGTCTGTATTCAAAATCCATCCAAATATGTAAAGGCGATAAAGCATGCAGGAGCCATTTTTCTCGGTTCCTATACGCCTGAGGCCATTGGGGACTATCTGGCAGGCCCTAATCATGTCCTTCCCACTGGAGGAACAGCAAGGTTTTCTTCCCCCTTAGGTGTGGAGGATTTTATCAAGTGGACAAACCTGATAAGGTTTGATAAGAAGTCATTGAGGAAGTTTGCTAAGGACCTCAAAAGGTTTACAGCACTTGAAGGATTGGAAGGCCACTTTAAAGCGATTCAGATGAGGGTAGGGGGATGAAGAGACACCGGAAGGCAGAAGTGATGAGAAAGACCAAGGAGACGGAGGTCTATTTAAAGATCGATCTGGATGGGGAGGGAAAACATTCCATTTCCACAAGCATCCCTTTTTTTGACCATATGCTTAGCCTTTTTGCCTATCATAGTAAGATCAACCTTTCTTTAAAAGCAAAGGGAGATACTGGCGTTGATGCCCACCATACGGTCGAGGATGTTGGCATCACTTTGGGAGAGGGTATACGTAAGGCTCTTGGAGAAGCAAAGGGAATTCAACGATATGGAATGGCCATGATCCCTATGGACGAGACGCTGGTTTCTGTTTCGATGGATGTTTCAATGAGGCCTTTTTTGGCCTTCAATATGAAAGTTCGTAAGTCGAAATTGGGAACGTTTGATCCGGAGTTGGTTGAGGAATTTTTAAGGGCCTTTTGTAACCATTCGAGGATGACACTTCACATCAATCTCCTTTATGGTAGAAACACCCATCATATGATTGAGGCTGTATTTAAAGGTCTGGGGAGGGCTTTGAGAGAGGCGATTTCTATCGATGAGCGGGCCACCGAAGTCCCATCAACGAAAGGCGTACTTTAATTTCAAATTGCAGATTTGTATCAATTTAGTTTTTTGAAGATGAGAGTTTCAAAAAGCAATTAATTGAAAGTATCATTAAAAAATCCACCTTAATCCCCCTTTGCCAAAGGGGGAAAATGCTATCTCCTCCCTTTAGCAAAGGGAGGTCGGGAGGGATTTTAAAAAGATTTTCAAACAGATAATATGTTACGTCGATTTCAGATTTTTAATCTTTGATCTAAAGTTAAAATAGGGAAGGGATGAAACCAAAGATCGCAATCATTGACTACGGGATGGGAAACCTTAGAAATATTCAGAGGGGTTTTGAATGGGTGGGTTTTGAGGCCACCTTGACAAAGAGCAAGAGAGAGATTGATAAGGCCTCAGCGATTGTCCTTCCAGGGGTAGGGGCCTTTAGGGATTGCATGAAAAATTTGGAAAGATATAGACTAATCGATCCCCTGATAAGGTCAATCGAGAAAGGAAAACCCTACCTCGGCATCTGCCTTGGGCTTCAAATCCTTTTCACCGAAAGCGAAGAGTTTGGTTCCACTTTGGGATTGGGCATGATAAAAGGGAAGGTGGTAAGGTTTACTCCAGATGATGAACATAAGGTTCCTCACATGGGTTGGAACACAATTGAGATAGTAAGGAGGGCCCCTGCTTTTTCGGGAATTGAGAGCGGAGAGTTTTTCTACTTTGTCCATTCCTATTATGTCGTGACAGAAGAGAAGGAGTGGATTTCATCTTTGACCGATTACGGGAAGCCCTTTGTCTCAAGTATCTGGAAGGAGAATCTCTTTGCAACACAGTTCCATCCCGAAAAGAGTCAACAGAAGGGATTGAGGATACTAAAAAATTTTGCTAAATCCATTTAAATTTAAAGATTAGGTCTGCCTCCCAAATAGGCAGTGATATGAATAAAACGGTATTTAAGAGGAGCAACTATGAACGAAGTAAGAGTGGGTGAAATTCGAATAGGAAGGGGAAATCCATTGGTCCTTATTGCAGGCCCCTGTGTCTTGGAGGGTGAAGCGATGGCCTTAGAGATTGCTAAAAGATTAAAGGAGATCTGCACCGCTCTTCATATCCCCTTCATCTTTAAGGCCTCTTATGAGAAGGACAATAGAAGTTCAGAGACCTCCTACAAAGGTCCTTTGATAAAAGAGGGGCTAAGGATTCTTGGAAAGGTGAAAGAGAAGATCCAGATTCCTGTTCTTTCGGATGTCCATCGGGCAGAGGATGTGCCTCAGGCCAAGGAGGTTTTAGATATCATTCAGGTTCCTGCTTTTCTCTGTCAGCAGACAAGCCTTCTTCTCAAAGTGGGGGAGGCAGGGAAGGTTGTCAACATTAAAAAGGGGCAGTTTGTTTCTCCTGAAAATATGGGAGGAGCGGTGAGGAAGATTTACAGCACTGGGAATCGCCAGGTCCTTCTTACTGAACGTGGGACATGCTTTGGATATAATAAACTGATTTCTGACCTCTGCGCAATCCCCATCATGCAGGAGATTGGCTGTCCAGTGATCTTCGATGCAACCCACATTGTAAGAAATTATGGTATCCCGAGTGAAGATCCAAGAGGGGGAAGCCCTCGTTATGTCCCCCATCTGACAAGGGCCGCGGTAGCAGTAGGATGTAATGGTCTATTCATCGAGACCCACCCCGAGCCCGAGAAGGCCCTCTGTGATGCCTCAAGCATGGTTCCACTTAAAGAGATGGAGGGGCTATTAAGACAGGCCAAGGCGATTCATGATATGGTTAGGAGTTGGGGAATCATTTAATGACCGAAAAACCCTAAAAATATATTATACGAGGAGAATCGAGGTGAAAATCTTTATTGATACAGCCAATCTCAATGAGATTCGAAGAGCCAAAACGCTCGGTCTGGTGGACGGGGTTACAACCAATCCAACCCTCATTGCCAGAGAGGAAGAAGCAACCGAGGCCTTAATTAGAAAGATTTCAGAGGAGGTAAAAGGGCCAGTAAATGTGGAGGTTACCGGGACAACCTGTGAGGCCATTGTTAAGGAAGCAAAACAGATGGCTAACTGGGGCAATGAGATCGTGATCAAAATTCCCATCAACTTAGAAGGGCTCAAGGCAGTGAAGGTACTTTCTGAAGAAGGCATCCAGACCAATGTGACTCTGATCTTTTCTCCCAGCCAGGCCATTCTGGCTGCCAAATCTGGCGCAAATTACATCTGTCCTTTTTTAGGGAGACTGGATGATATTAGCTTCAATGGCCTTGAATTGATTAAGCAGATTAAAGGTATTTATCACCAATATCCTGAGATTCAAACCAAGATCATTGTGGCCAGTGTCAGGCATCCAATCCATGTGATCGAGGCCGGGTTGATCGGGGCAGAGATCGTGACCGTCCCTCCCTCCATCCTTGAGCAGATGGTGAAACACCCCTTGACCGATCGAGGGATTGTCCAATTCTTAGAGGATGCCAAAAAGATTGTCACAAGAAAGTGAGCAATAAAATGAGTAGAATTCTTAGAACATGGATAGTAGTTGGGGTTTTGTTAATGGCCTTTCTTCAGGGATTAATCTTTCTTTTTGGAATTGAGGCGAAAGCAGAAGAGAATCTCAAACTTGCTATCCTCCCTTTCTTTATTGAGAGACCGAAGGGATTAGAGAAGGGGGTGGTCTGCCCATTCTGTAAAGGAATTTACAGGGGGGGTGAGATTGTCCCTGGTGCCCAAAATACCCTGATGAGGCTTCTTAACCAGAAGATGGAAGGGATAAGGACATTTAAACTTCTTCCCCCCGAAAAGGTGGAGGAGTCTTTTTCGAAGTTCGACAGTAGGCTTTTCCAGGAAAACCCTCTATCTTCTTCACTTCAGATTGGGAAGGAGTTAGGAGCAGATTACTTGTTTGCAGGATTCCTCTTTCGTTTC
>JBBIRM010000042.1:0-19206 GCA_037441765.1 Deltaproteobacteria bacterium
TAAAAAAGTCAAGTCTTTTTTGCCTGCACTATTCATCCATATTTTTTAAGACGAACTCGATGATATCCATGACCACAAACGGGGTCTTCTTTTTTATGGCTGCCATCTGGATCGTTCTGACACATTGTTGACAGGCTGTAATCACTGCCTCTGCACCAGTGGCCTTTATTTCTTCTATTTTGGCCTGGGCAATAGAGGCAGAAAGATCAGGTCTTACGATTTCAAGATCCCCTCCTCCACCACAGCATTTAGATTCCTGCCTGTTGCTCTCCATCTCAATTAGTTCCACCCCTGGGATTGCCTGAAGAATCTCTCTTGGTGGTTCGTAGATTCCACTTAACCTCCCAAGGTCACATGGGTCATGATATGTCACTTTTATCGGTTTTCTTTTAAACCGAATCTTCCCTTCGTCAATCAAATTTTTAACAAACTGAGTGGAATGAAAGATTTCGATATCGGTTTTGTACTCCTCCTTCCAGATATGGTAGCAAGATGGGCATGAAAAGACCGCTATCTTTACTCCCCTCTCTTTTATCTTTTCCATATTGTGTTGGATAAATATATGGGCCTCCCTTCCCATCCCTCCTGCAATCAGAGGAAAACCACAGCACCACTCCTCTCCTCCCAAAATCATAAAATCGACATTCGCCTTTAACATAATTTGAACCAAGGATTGGGGAATCCTCTTAACCATAGGGAAATAGGAACCGACACAACCAACAAAATAGACCACCTCTGCATTTTTCTTTTGAAGGAAACCTTCAGGAAGCCCATCGATGGCCTCAACCCACGTTGATCTCTCCTCGCTGGGTTCTCCAACAATATTGTGGACTCTTTTCAGAGTCTCTGTTACCTGATTAATAGCAGTAGGATACTGCCCCTCTTCAACCATGAATTCACGTAAACCAATCCTCAACCGATTTGTATCTATTAAGGCAGGGCATACCAATTTGCACCTTCCGCAAAGGGTGCAGAGATACGGTTGATCAGAGACCTTCTCGAGCCTCTCCCTAAGGGTTTGGGATCCAAAGAACCTCTCCGGAATACCATAGACTTTTCTAATAAAAGATTTTATGTCTGTAAAAAGACCTCCCATTGTAGATTCTAATTGCCTGGTTTGGGTATGGACTGGACAAACCTCCACACAACTACCACACTTAACACAGGCATCAAGACCAATGAGTTCTCTAAGGGAAAGAGGAATTAGTCTCTCTTTCACCCCATATGTGAAGGCCTCTTCTGGCATCAGGTTGAGGAGCATGATCAGGGGTATGGTAAAAATATGCCAGAGTTTTTTATTAAAAGGAATCGAGGCCACAAGACCTGCTAAAAATAGTCCAGAAATAGACCATAGGGGATAGTTGAGCAAGGGCCATGGGAGCCCTAAGGGAGAAATCAACTTGCTTAGCCCAAAGGAGAGGAACCAGTATTGAGCCACTGAATCCGGTATGGAATAAGTGAGAATGCTTACCGCTTCACAGAAAAAACGGAGGATGAACCATCCTCCCAATAGGTTGACTGCAATTATATCTCCAACCGATGTTTTAAATGGCAATCTTTTCAATATAAATCTTCGATAGATGGCAATGAATTCCCCTCCCAATATCATGCACCCAAAAAGATCAAAAGAGATTGCAAACAGTGCCTCTCCAAGAGGAAGTGTAGGGCTTGATACATCTCGAAAGTAATAAAAATCACAAAAAGGGGCATAAAAAAACTTAAGTAGATGTGGAAGATTCTCGAATTGTTGCATCACCTCTACTTTTAGATGACCCGAAATGATGATACACGGGTAACCAACCATGATGAAGACCTTCATAAGCCATCTCAACTTATCCTGGCCAAAAAGTCTTCTTTGGATGATTCCGTCAAGAAAGATGACTTTTATCAGTTCAAGAATCCTATAACTGAAGATGGTCAAAAAGAGACCTTTGGCAAGCCTTATTAAACTCCATCCACCTTGTAAGTAAAGATAAAACCTTAAGGCAAGGCCGATAAGAAAGATAATTGAACCCAATATGAATAAATTTACAAATAAAGGATGCTCACCAAACATTTTCAAATTTGAGAAAGTCTCTAAGGGAATTTATTTTTTTCCGCCTCCCATCTTACTGATGTCGATAAAAGGAGTAACACCTCCTGTAAATTGGGGCAAGATCCCATTCCATTTTTCAATGCTCTTATACTCAACCAGAATGGGGCTAATAGAGCGAGATAGTACCTCATTGGCCTTGGCCTGCCCCTGGGCCACCACCAGAATCGATTCTGCCTCTCCTTTGGCTGTCACCACTTTTTGCTGAGCCTCGATCTCCCTCTGGGCCAAAATCTGTCTCTGTGTCTCAACCTGCTGTTGGGCTACCTGTTTGGCTTCAATAGCCTTCTCATATTCTGGAGAAAAGCGGATATTTGAAATATAGATGTCGTCCACAATAATATGATATCGGGACAGGTTTTCCCCCAATTTTGTCATCGCCCTTTTTCTAATCTCCTCCCTTTTGGGCAAAATCTCTGTAATCGGATAATTGGGGACAACCTCTTTGACAAAGTCATTAAAAGCAGGGTCGATCACTTTATTGGCGAAGTCAAGACCAACCTTCTGGTAAAGAATATTGACATAAGATGGGTCAATGTGGAAGTTCATCATCCCTGTCAGTTTAACCATCTGATACTCTTTTGAGGCTGCATCTATCTCCTTAAATGGATGGGGCTGTACCCTCACATCTACTTTAATCACTCGTTCAGCAAAAGGTACTTTGAAGTTAAGCCCTTCGCCCATTAACCTTTTCTCCACACTCCCCCACCAAAGCACCACTCCTCGATGACCTGCAGGAACGATGACAAATGAACTCCATAGGAAGATCAAAATGATAAGAACCAATACCGCCATTGCAATCGTTCTAGGTTTAGGTCCCCTCAGTTCAAATGTTTCAAAAGTCCTCTCTGGCATTTTGCACCTCCTCAATGATAAAAGTATTTGGTTTAAACCAATCCCTTATTTATCAATAATTTCATCGAACTCTGACATGAGGTGGTAGACAAAGATATTTCCTCAGCAAAAGAACGACGTGCCTCTTCAAATTGGGACATCTGAACCCAGCCGACCAACTCCATTACCCTTCCTTCAAGAGGGCGATAGGTTTCCACCCCGATCACATTCATTGCAATCCTCACTTCTCTAAGAAGTCCTTCCAGATATCCTATCAAGACCTTCAGCCCTCCACTCCGTTCCTCACCTTTCAATGAAATCACCTGTTCGAGAAGACTTGTCCCAATGATCAATCCTGATTTCATCTTCTCCGAATATTGAAAATTCAAAATCGCATTTCTCGTATCCATCTTCTCCTCTTTTAAGTTCATCGTCTATCGTTTTACTCGTTCTATATACTTTTTCGTGCTGACAGATACCTTTACGACATCCTTTACTTTAATAAACTGTGGAACTTGAATCTGCATTCCATTGGATAGGGTTGCGGGTTTATAAACTTCGTCCTGTAGACTGCTCAGGCTTGGAGGTGTGGAGACGACCTCCAGTTCTACCCACTCCGGAAAGAGAACATTCACAGGTTCTCCTTCCAAAAATTCTACTGGAAGCCTCATATTAGGTTGAAGAAAAGGAGCAAATGACTCCATTAGATTCTTAGGAAGGCTAATCTGCTCATAGGAATCCGGATCCATCATGGTGAACCCCTCTGAATCCTCATAGAGAAATTCCAGTGTTTTCCGATCCAGTTCCACCTCCTCCAATTTTTCATCCGGTTTGAACTTCCGATCCATCAAAAGCCCTGAACGTACCTCTTTTAACTTCACATGAACGAGGCCTCCCATCTTTCCTCCTCCCATATGATATTCTGTCGCTAATACTTTATAGAGGGAACGATCGATGTGGAGGACCATGCCTGTTTTGATTTCGGATGCGAGTACCATTTCCTCCTCCCATGGCTTGTAAAATTTCCTATGAATAGGAAAGGACTGAAGAAAGAACTAATGGTAGAATGAATATCAAAAACAATTTAAAAAATCAACCTTAAAGGATCGGTCTATGATGAAAGGAAATGATTCAATAGGAAGCCTTTACATGCTTAGCGATATGGCTTTAGTCTCTCCAACAATTTGGGATCAACAATGACCCCCAGTTTTCCTGCCTCCTCTGCGTGCTGGATGGCCAATTTAAACTCCTGTTTCTCATAATAGCAGATAGCTAAGCCGTAGTGGGCCTCTCCATATTTGGGATGAATTTCAATTGCACGCTGAAATGACGAAATGGCTTCATCCAGCATCCCTTTTTGCCGGTAGAGATTTCCAATATTGTAATGGCCTCGAGCGTAGTCGGGTTTGATATCAATGGTCTTTTTATACTCCAGGAGTGCCTCCTCCATCTTCCCCTTCCTGAAATAGATATTGCCCAAGTTATTATGGGCCTCGATATAATCGGGGTGAATCTGAATTGCCTTCTGATACTGTTTGGTAGCCTCCTCCAAATTTCCTCTTTCATAATATGCCAATCCAAGATGATAGTAGGCCTCTGCAAATTTAGGGTCGATGCGTATTGCCTCCTTGTAGTGGGAGATCTCTTTCTTCCATTTTCCCTGTCTTCCGTAGACAATTCCAAGGTTGAGGTGGGCCTTAACGTTCTTTGGGTCTAATTTGATAACCTGTTTATATTCTGATACCGCTTCATCAAGATTCCCCCTTTGGGCTGCCTTATAGGCCAATTGGAAGTGTTCCTCAATACTCTGGGCTTTATCTTTCTTTTCGGTCTTCCTCCCGCCTGCACAGGAGAGTAAAAAGAAAATTATTAAAAATGCTGATGTAATTTTAAAATAGGTCTTCAAGGCTTCCTCCCCGAAAAAGTTTTATGATTTTTTAACAAAATTTTTTACATTAATCAAGAATTTTCGGAGATTTTCCTACCCGATTCATATAATTTCCCCTTCTGTGAGGCATTAAAATATTTGCATCTTTTTCATTGTTTGATATACTGAGAACAAGAGAAACTTATGAAATCGGTATTGATCATCGAAGACGAAAAGGATATTGTGGACCTGATTACATACCATCTCAAACAGTCCGGATATTCCGTTCTTATGGCGATGGATGGTATTTCAGGGCTGAAACAGGCGAAGAAAGAAAAACCCGATCTTATTATTTTAGATCTTATGCTTCCAGAAATGGATGGGAAGGATCTGTGCAGGGCGCTGAAATCAAACCCAACTACCCAATCCATTCCTGTCCTTATGCTTACCGCCAAGGCTGAGGAGATGGATCGAGTGATAGGTTTTGAGTTGGGAGCGGATGACTATGTCACCAAACCCTTCAGCCCGAGGGAGTTAGTTTTGAGGGTGAAGGCTATCCTCAGGAGAAAAGAATTTCCTAAAGAATCTGAAACTGTCTTACAGATTGGTGATCTCCTTATCGATATGGAACGTCACCATGTCTCTATAAGGGGCAAACCCATTCGATTGACCGCTACTGAATTCAAACTCCTTTTTGAACTTGCCTCAAAGCGGGGAAGGGTTCTGACAAGAGAAATTCTACTTGATAAGGTTTGGGGATATACCTATGAGGGTTATGCACGAACAGTCGATACCCATATCCGGCGATTGAGGGAAAAACTGGGCTCAATGGGTGAAAAAATCGAAACCCTTCGGGGGGTTGGATACAGTTTCAGGGAAGAGGAATGAAATTTCGATACCCTCTAAAATGGATGTCATACTTTATTGGTCTTCTCCTTTTATTTCTTCTAATTCAAAAGGGAGGAGAAATCCTTTTTAAATTAACATTTCTCTCTTCCGCTGTTATCGGTCTTTTGATCACCCTTCAATTGGCCTATTTACTAATCCGTTCTATCATCATACCTATCTATGATCTAACTCAAAAGGCTACCCAATTGGTTTCAAAGCAATCAGGCCAAAAAAAGAGGGTTGACCCCGTTGAAGGTCTCCAGCTTCTTTCAAAAGCGATCGATGAAATTGAAAATCAATTTAGAAGCAAGATGGATGAGATCTCCAAAGAGAGGGATTCCCTACGAACGATCCTGAAGGGAATGGTAGAGGGCGTTCTGTTCGTTGATGAAAAAGGAAGGATTCTTGTGATCAATGAGGCCCTCCAAAGGTTTTTGTCCCTTCCCTCAAATGTGGCAAACCGCACCCCATTAGAAATCATACGTAATGCAGAATTGGAAGAGGCAATTCGGAAAGTCCTTCGCGAAGGGACAACCACTTCGTTGGAATTAACATTTAGTTCTCCAATTGAGAAAACCTTTGAAGTTAACGTGGTAGGGATTGTACCATCCGCTGTTGAAGCGGGAAGCGAGGGAGAAAGGGTCCGAGGTGCCATTGCTGTTTTTCACGATAAGACTCGCCTCAAGGAGTTAGAGAAGATCCGCCAGGATTTTGTAGCCAACGTCTCGCACGAATTGAGAACTCCACTGACAACCATTAAGGGCTATGTCGAAACCCTATTGGATGGAGCTATCCATGAGGAGGTGGCTTTTCAGTTTATCAAGGTGATTAAGAGACACGCAGATCGTCTGACAAATATCGTTGAAGACCTCCTAACCCTTTCAAAGATTGAATCGAAGGAATTCCAACTAAAAAAAGAGCAGATTTCAGTTGTAGATTTAATAGAGGAAGTCATCCATCTTCTGAGAGGAGAGGCGGAAAAAAAGAAAATAAGGATATCAACAAATGAAATTCCCTCTAACCTTCTCGTGATAGGAGACCCATACTATCTGGAACAGATTCTTATCAATCTTATGGATAACGCTATTAAGTATAGCCCCGAAGGTGGAGAGGTTATTCTCTCTGCTGAGGAACGACCTACAGGAGAAGTCGAACTATCTATAAAAGACAATGGGGTTGGAATCCCAAAGGAGGATCTTACAAGGATATTCGAGCGGTTTTATCGGGTGGACAAAGGAAGATCTCAGGAATTAGGTGGGACAGGCCTCGGGCTTTCTATTGTCAAACATCTGGTCCAGGCCCATGGAGGAAGAGTTTGGGCTGAAAGTCAGTTGGGGAAAGGATCAACCTTTTATTTCACATTGCCCTCCTACAAAAAATGACATAAATCCTTCCATTATTCGCTTTGGGTAGAGATTTTCCTCCATCATCTCAATATGCCATTATTCTATAACTTTTAGAAATCTTTAAAGATATCTTCTATTCGACCCAGGTCGGACTCCGAGATATGAACAACAAAAATGGATTCCTTGGCCTCCTCCATGGCTGAACCATAAATATAGTCAATGTTGATATTGGCCTCTCCAAGTCTCTTCGCAACCCTACCAAGCATTCCAGGCTGGTTCACCAGTTTGAATACTAAGACCTGATCTTTATCCAATAGGTGATTGGCCTGAAGTAAAACCTTTTCTGCCTCTATGGGTTTATCCACCAGGAGTCGAATCAAAGAATAATCTGAAGAGTCTTTCAATATGCTCCGGTAACTCTCTGCAAGGGCAATCCTTCTTTCGGTCTTCTCCCTCATATTGTAAAGCTCCTTGACAGAGTCCTTTGCATTCTGAATGCTCATCCCAAGGATGTTGATGTTGGCTGACCTTAAAATCTCGCAGAGTTTTGCAAGTTCCCCTGGGGTGTTGCTCAAAATAACAGAAATTTGAGTCCTTTTCTCCATCCTCATCTACTCTCCTCTTCAATCTTTAAGATTTGAAGATAACAGATCACATTTAGCAGGTCAAGGGAATTTCATTCTAACAATTTTTATGTAGGGCTTCAGGCCTGCGTAACATCTTTTTATGTAGGGCAAGCCTTTATACTTGCATATCTTTTTAAAGCAAGGCTTAAGCCTTGCCCTACAAAATTCGGTTATGGGTGAAAAAATTCACTCAAAATTCATTTTCCTGACACTTTTTTGTAACAAAGCCTTCTTAAAATAAAGGTATCCAAATATCAAAAAAGGAGGAAGAAAAAATGATAAAAGGCTTTCAGAAATTGAATCTATCACTATTTATTCTCATTTTTGTTTTTGCCAACCTAACATTGCCCCGTTTAGTTGAATCTCAAGCAAAAATCATCAAGATCGATGGCTCCAGTACAGTTTATCCCATTACAGAGGCGGTGGCTGAGGAATTCCAGAAGATGAAAAAAGGATCTGTAAAAGTAACTGTGGGTATATCTGGAACTGGAGGAGGCTTTAAAAAATTCTGCAGAGGGGAGACCGACCTATCAAATGCCTCTCGCCCCATTGTTAAAAAAGAGATGGATCTCTGTAAAGAGGCTGGAATTGAATATATAGAACTTCCAGTTGCCTTTGATGGAATTGCGGTCATGGTCAACCCAAAAAACACCTGGGTAACTTTCATCACCACATCCGATCTCAAAAAGATATGGGAACCGTCTGCAGAGCGAGTTATCACGAAATGGAATCAAGTAAACCCGAGATGGCCCGAGTCCGCCTTAAAACTCTATGGTCCAGGAATGGATTCAGGGACCTTCGATTACTTTACAGAAGCCATTGTTGGGAAGTCGAGATCAAGCCGTGGAGATTTTACAGCAAGTGAAGATGACAATGTCCTTGTTCAAGGGATTGCTACGGATAGAGGCGCACTTGAATTTTTTGGATATGCCTATTATGAAGAGAACAAAGAGAGATTGAAGATCGTTCCCATAGATGGAGGAAAAGGGCCTGTTGTCCCTTCAGAGAAAACAATTATGGATGGAACCTACCAGCCACTATCGAGGCCTATCTTCATCTATGTCAGTAAAAAATCTTCTGAAAGGCCTGAAGTGAGAGAGTTTGTGGAGTTCTACCTGAAGAATGCATCTAAGTTGGTAAAGCAGGTAAAGTATGTCCCCCTTCCTGATCGAGCATACAAACTTGTTGAAGAGAGATTTAATAAAAAGGTGACTGGAACCGTCTTCGGAGGGGAGGCAAAGATCGGTATGAGGATTGAAGACCTCCTTAAATTAGAAGAAAAGAAATAGCCACAATATGAGGAATTGGTCTAAACCTTTTTCTAAAGGAAACGATTCCGAGAGGAGGGGGTATTGTGAAAAGAAAACGTTTGACAAAAATTAAAGAAAGGTTGATCGAGGCAGTTCTTTTCTCAAGCGCCCTCTCTTCTATTTTTATCACCCTAAGTATCGTTTTCATCTTATTCTTTGAGGCCTCAGGTTTTTTTAAAGAGGTATCGATCAAGGAATTTCTAACAGGAACTCAATGGACCCCTCTCTTTGCTCAACCCAAGTTCGGGATACTTCCTCTGGTATCTGGAACGCTCCTGGTCACAGGGATTGCTGTACTTCTATCTTTGCCAGTGGGTCTTTTTGTTGCTGTCTACCTCAGTGAATATGCCCCTTTTAAGATAAAGGAGGTGGCAAAACCGATTCTCGAAATCCTGGCTGCTGTGCCTACTGTGGTATATGGTTATTTTGCCCTTCTCTTCCTCACCCCTATTCTACAGAAATTCATCCCAAATCTTTCAGGGTTCAATGCCCTGAGCCCTGGCATCATAATGGGAATTATGATCATCCCCTATGTCAGTTCGGTTAGCGAGGATTCAATGAAGGCAGTCCCCATGCACATCCGGGAGGGCTCTTATGCAATGGGGGCTACCAAATTTCAAACAGCATTTAAGGTAATCATCCCCTCTGCCTTTTCTGGTATTGCTTCTGCCTTCATCATCGGAATAAGTTGAGCCATTGGAGAGACAATGGTGGTTGCCATTGCAGCAGGTATGATGCCCAATCTCACCCTGAATCCTGTTGAACCGATTCAGACCCTGACCGCCTATATTGTTGGGGTCAGTCTTGGAGACGTTCCCCATGGAACGATTGAGTATAAAACGATCTTCGCTGCAGGGATTACCCTCTTTTTAATGACCCTTACACTAAATATTTTGGGATTCTGGTTCAGAAAAAGAATCCGAGAGGTTTATTAACTATGTCCCAAACCAAAAATCTCGATTTGATTAAAATGAGAAAAAGAATTGCCTTGAATAAAACCCTTGATTATATCTTTTGTATTATCGGTGTTTTATCAATGCTTATTGGATTTGTTCTCCTCTTTAGCCTTATCATCGACCTCTTCATCGATGGTTTTCCCAGGCTGGGCTGGCAATTTTTTACTTCATATCCATCACGATTTCCAGAAAAGGCTGGCATCCTTTCCGCCTGGGTTGGTACAACCCTCGTAATGATTGTGACCGCTATGACCGCCATTCCTTTGGGTATTGGAGCAGGGATCTATCTGGAAGAATATGGGAAAAGGAATTGGCTTACTAATTTGATTGAAATAAATATGAATAACCTTGCGGGGATTCCTTCGATCATTTATGGCCTTCTTGCATTGGGCCTTTTTGTCTATTTTCTAAAATTTGGTGAAAGCATCCTCACAGGAGGGCTTAACCTTGGCCTCCTAATTCTGCCATTGGTGGTAATTGCTACCCGCGAATCTATTCGCGCCATCCCCAACTCCATACGGGAAGCCTCCTATGCATTAGGAGCAACCAAATGGCAAACGATCAAAGATCATATTTTGCCATATTCTTCTGGGGGAATTCTGACAGGTTTAATAATAGGGCTTTCCAGGGCCATTGGAGAAACCGCACCTATCATCACTGTTGGTGCTCTGACTTTTATTGCCTTTTTACCCTCCTCTCCTCTGACCGCTAAATTTCCTTTCTTCTCATTCAGATGGCTTTTTGATCCTTTTACGGTGATGCCCATTCAGATGTTTAACTGGGTTTCCAGGCCTCAAAAAGAGTTTCATTTAAATGCTGCGGCAGCAGGGGTCATCCTTCTCCTTATGACATTGATCATGAACGGATTTGCCATTTACCTGAGACACCAATTTAGAAAGAGGATAAAATGGTAAGAATCACACCCAGTTATCAATAAATCAGGTTTAAGGTTTAGAATGGAGCAAGATGAGAAGAGTTTATTCTGAAGATCTAAAGGCTGAGGTCAGAAACCTCAATTTTTATTATAAGGACTTCCGGGCACTTAAGGACATCCATCTTCCGATTGCCAAAAATAGAATTACAGCCTTAATAGGCCCATCAGGCTGCGGGAAAACAACCTATCTTCGATGTTTTAATCGCATGCGCGATCTCTATCCCAATAACCGCTATGAGGGGCAAATCATTCTCTATCCAGATGGATTAAATATCATCGATCCGAAAGTAGACCCTATTGAGGTTCGAATGAGGATCAGTATGGTTTTTCAAAAACCGAATCCCTTTCCAAAGACCATCTTTGAGAACGTGGCCTATGGTCTTAGAGTAAGGGGAGAGAAGAAAAAAGGGATTGTAGAAGAGAAAGTTGAGAGGGCTCTTAAACAGGCTGCGCTCTGGGACGAGGTAAAAGAAAGGCTTAATGATCTTGCCTTTAATCTTTCAGGAGGACAGCAACAACGCCTCTGCATAGCCCGGGCCCTTGCCACAGAGCCTGAAATCCTGTTATTCGATGAACCCACCTCCGCCCTTGACCCAACCGCAACCTCAAAAATTGAAGAGTTGATCATGCAACTCAAGAAAGAGGTGACTATTATTATTGTAACCCATAACATGCAACAGGCAGCGAGGATCTCCGATTATACCGCCTTTATGTATTTAGGAGAAATCATCGAATTTGACAAAACGGATAAGGTCTTTACCAATCCATCCCAAAGATTGACAGAAGATTATATTACAGGACGTTTTGGGTAAATCATCCCAAGTCTCTATTTATAGTTTCTATTTATAAATGTAATATCAGTTCAACCTTCTTCTTTGAATTTGACTTGATCATGGGATCATAATTTGTTAATTTGATTTTCGGTAAACATTAAGGGGGTGAGAAGGTTCTTATGTCGGAATTTGGCTCCATCGCCAAGATGGAAACCAAAGACCTAAACTTTTATTATGGTAATTTTCAGGCTCTGAAACATATTAATATAACAATTCGATCCAACCAGATCACTGCCCTGATAGGACCCTCTGGTTGTGGAAAATCTACCTTTCTTCGTGCCCTCAACCGACTCAATGAACTTATCCCCAACACAAGGACAGAAGGCTTAATCACCCTCGATGGAGAGGATATTTATCGTCCAGAGATGGATGTCGTCTCTTTAAGGCAGAGGGTGGGAATGGTCTTTCAAAGGCCGAACCCATTTCCAAAAAGTATTTTTGAGAATGTGGCCTTTGGGCCCAGGGTTTTGGGGATCCGCTCAAAAAGAAAGATTGAAGAGATAGTTGAGAAAAGTCTTAAAGCATCTGGGCTCTGGTCGGAGGTATCCGACCGCCTTCATCGGAATGCCTTAGAACTCACCCTTGGACAGCAACAGAGGCTTTGCATTGCAAGGGTCCTTGCTGTTGAGCCTGAGGTTGTCTTAATGGATGAGCCCTGTTCTGCCCTCGATCCTATGGCAACCCTCAAGATTGAGGAACTGATGCAAGACCTGAAGAAGAACTATACGATTGTGATTGTTACCCATAATATGCAACAGGCCGCTCGAACATCAGATTGGACAGGATTTTTTCTCCTGGGAGAGATGCTTGAATATGCACCAACAGAAGAGATTTTTACCCGTCCCAAAGATAAACGAACTGAAAACTATGTGACAGGAAGATATGGATAGCCTCCACATGGGAAATTAGGATTTTTGTAAAATTTAGCTTTTTGAATATCTTTGTAAAATCCCTTCCGACCTCCCTTTAATAAAGGGAGAGATAGGGTTTTCCCCCTTTTACAAAAGGGGACCTAAAACCTCCCTCCTTTGGAAATGGGGAGAAAGGGGTGATTTTTTAAATGATACTTTAATCTAATTGGGCGAATCAAGATTGTTATTGCGAGGCGAAGCCGAAGCACCCATTAAAAAATCGTTCAATTTAGGTATCAGTTATTTGAATTTGGAAGAATAGATAAAGATGAATTCGAGATCATCATACTTACTCTGGTCTCTTATACTCCTTTTGCTTTTTTCCACTTTTGGTTGCCAGAGGCAGAAGGCGGGAATCACCATAGCAGGCTCCACTTCGGTTGAGCCCTTTGCCGAACTTCTGGCTGAAGAATATATGATTCATCATCCAAAATCGTATATCTATGTTCAAGGAGGAGGGTCCACTGCTGGAATCGAGGCAGTGAGAACGAATGCCGCCCACATTGGAATGTCCTCTCGCTCTCTCACCCCGGAAGAAAAAGACCTATATGCAGTCACAATTGCCAAAGATGCGATTGCGATCATCGTCCATCCTCAAAATCCTATCCAAGACCTATCCTTAATTCAGATCAGACAGATATTTTGTGGAAAGATAAAAAATTGGAGTGATGTTGGTGGCCCTTCTCGCCCTATAATCCTGGTCACCCGAGAAGAAGGTTCTGGAACAAGAGAGGCGTTTCAAAAGATGGTCATGGAAAATGAAGAGATTTGTCTGGAATCTCTCGTTCAGGATTCCAATGGCGCCATCAGGCAGGTCGTATCAAGCGACCCAAATGCTATTGGATATATTTCTTTAGGCCTGGTCAATGAGAAGGTGAAGGCCCTTAGGGTTTCTGGGATAGAGCCTAATTTAAAAAATATTCTTCATGGCCGATATCGCCTGGTAAGGCCTTTCCTTTTTGTATTCAATGGGAGTCCAAAGGGTGAGGCAAGTGCTTTTTTAGAATTTGTCTTAAGTGAAGAGGCTCAGAATCTTCTCGCAAAGGAAGGGTTAATCACTATCAGGCCCTAAAATTCGGAGATGATAGGTGGAAATCAAGGAAAGAATTATTGAAAAAATTCTTTTAGCCATTGCTCTTTCATCAATTGCGATCCTTGCCCTCATCGCCTTCTTCATCTTTGAGCAAGGAATTCCCCTGATCTGGAAGATTGGTCTTAAATCCTTCATCCTCGGGGACAGATGGGTGCCCAGTCAAGGATCTTATGGAATCCTTTCAATGATTGTGGGGTCTTTCTGGGTCACTTTTGGGGCCCTCCTGCTGGGTATCCCATTGGGTCTTGCCTGCGCAATATTTTTATGTGAGTGGGTTCCCCCTACTGCAGGAATCGTTCTTAGGCCAACCATTCAACTCCTGGCCGCTATCCCCTCTGTCATCTATGGCTTCTGGGGGTTGATTGTTCTTGTCCCCCTTGTTCGAACCTATCTTGGAGGGCCTGGACTCAGCATTCTCTCAGGTTCTGCGGTCCTCGGCTTTATGATCCTGCCAACAATTATCAGCATTTCAGAGGATTCCCTTAGGGCCCTTCCTCCTTCTTACAAGGCAGGAGCCCTTGCCTTAGGAGCAACGCATTGGCAGACCATCTGGCGTGTTTTGGTCCCGGCGGCAAGGTCTGGAATTGTGGCAAGCATTATCCTCGGGATGGGAAGGGCCATCGGCGAAACCATGGCGATGATTATGATCTTAGGAAACTCAGTAAAGATGCCCTCTTCATTTTTAGACTCGACCAGAACATTGACCACCAACATTGGAATCGAAATGGGATATGCCTCTGGTGATCATCGTCAGGCACTCTTTGCTACAGGGGTGATTCTCTTCTTCATCATCATGATCCTAAATTCCTTAGCCATCACCCTTTCACGAAGGAGGGTCCGTTGAGGTCAAATCAAATCCGATACCTCACTCAGCGCATTGCAAAAGGCCTCATCTGGCTGGCTGCCTTTTTAACTATCGCAATAATGTTTTTAATCCTCTTTCAAATCTTATCCGAAGGAATTCCAGTTCTGAATATACGATTCTTTATCGATTCCCCTAAAAGCATGGGAAGAGAGGGAGGAATTTTTTCTACCATCATTGGCACGTTGGCACTGACCGCACTTGCTGTTCTGGTGGCGACGCCACTGGGTGTAGGAACAGCCATCTTTCTCAGGGAGTATACGAAGGAGAGTCGCATCAGCAGAATAATTCGTTTTGGGACAGACTGTTTAGCAGGAGTCCCTTCCATTATCTTCGGTCTCTTCGGTTTTGTCTTTTTCGTCATATACCTCAATATGGGATGGTCTATCCTCGCTGGTGGTTTGACCCTAACAGCCATGATTCTTCCTACAATTATCTGTACTGCTGAAGAGGCAATCAAGTCTATCCCTCCTTCGTACCGTGAGGTGAGTTATTCACTCGGAGGGACCAAGTGGCAGACTGTGATCCATGCGATAATCCCAAATGCCCTGCCAGGGATCATAACTGGAGTCATACTGGGGATTGGCCGTAGTATTGGAGAGACCGCCGCCATCATCCTCACCGCTGGTTCTTCGTTGGTCATGCCAACCTCCCTATTCTCACCGATTCGGACTATGGCGGTCCACTTCTATATTCTTGCAAGGGAAGGGATCTCTATGGAGATGGCTTATGGCACTGGGGCAGTGCTAATCCTACTTGTCCTCTTGATCAATACGGTCGCCAATGTGTTATTGAATCGATATATACGTAAAAGGGTTTGAGGTTAAATATGTCTGAGGGAGATAAGATCATCATCAATAATTTCAGCGCATATTATGACACGACCCAGGTCCTTAAAGAGATCAACCTTGTGATAAGATCTAAGGAGATCTTCGCCATCTTTGGGCCAGCGCGAAGTGGAAAGACCACCCTTCTCAAAAGCATTAATCGGCTAACGGATCTCATCCCTGGTGTTACCTGTTCTGGAAAGATTTATCTGGATGGGATCAATATATACGACCCTAAACAGAACATAACTCAATTGAGAAGAAAGGTGGGAATGGTATTTGACCTCCCTACCCCTCTCCCTTTATCTGTATTTGATAACGTCGCCTATGGTCCAAAATTGAACGGCATCAGGCAGAAGAGTCGTTTAATGGAAATTGTGGAAAGGTCTCTTCGGTCTGCGGTACTATGGGAGGAGGTTAAAGACCGTCTCCACGATTCTGCCCTAAGACTCTCTGGTGGACAGCAACAACGCCTCTGTATCGCAAGGGTCCTTGCCTTAGAGCCCGAAGTCTTGATGCTCGATGAACCCTGTTCAGGATTGGATCCCATCTCTACAGCGAGTATCGAAGAGACTCTCCTCAAACTTAAAGAAGAGTTAACGATCCTTCTTGTTCCCCATAATGTTCAACAAGCATCGCGGGTGGCAGATCGGACCGCTTTCTTCTTAAACGGGGAATTAATCGAAGTAGGAACTGCCTATCAAATTTTTACAAGTCCAAAAGATAAAAGGACAGAAGACTATATTACCGGTCGTTTTGGTTAATAAAACCTCACCCTTAAAAAAGGATAGGGGTGAAGGAGGAAGGAGAAAAAAATGATCACAGAGACCCATTTTCAAAAAGAGTTGGAAGAATTGAAGGAGAATCTACTTAAGATGGCGGTCATGGTGGAAGAGGCCATTAGGGACTCGGTCAATGCCCTGGTGAAAAGAGATGACAATCTCGCTAAAAAGGTTTTTGAGGGAGAGGATCGCATCAATAAGATGGAGATCGCCATTGATGATATGTGTTTGAAACTCCTCGCCCTTAGGCAACCGATGGCGGCGGACCTGAGGTTTATCACCTCGGCGATGAAGATCATCACCGATCTGGAAAGGATGGGAGATCAGGCGGTCAATATTGCGGAACGGGCAATCTCATTGAATCAGGAACCTCAACTCAAACCCTATATCGATATTCCTCGAATGGCTGAAATTGCCCAATCGATGGTCAAGGACGTTCTTGATGCCTTTGTGAATCGCGACTCAAAACTGGCCCGTTCTGTTTGCGAAAGGGACGATATAGTAGATGGATTGAACGATCAAGTCGTCCGGGAGTTAATTACCTATATGATTACAGACACAAAGACCATCACAAGGGCAGTCCATCTAATGATTGTCTCCCGATGCCTGGAGAGGATTGCTGATCATGCAACCAATATTGCAGAGGATGTGATCTTTATGGTGGATGCCTTGGTCATCAAACACCACGCAGATGTTGAGTCCAAAGAGGCATAGGGCAAATTGCTAAGGTCATAGTAAAAAATTTTCCCTATGGCCATTTATATATCTTTCTATCGTTTTAATACGAAAGATGAATTTTAACAAAGAGCCCAAAATCCTCAAGGGGGATATCATTATTGAAACCTATCGTTCTCGTGGCCCTGGTGGTCAGAGAAAGAACAGAAAGGAGACTGCCATACGTTTAAGACATATTCCCTCTGGATTGACGGTGGTAGCAACAGAACACCGAACACAGGCTCAAAACAGAAAACTGGCCTTCCAAAGGCTAAAAGAACGTCTTCTCAAATTGACCAAACAGAGAAGACCCCGAATTCCTACTTCCATCCCGGAAAGAGCTATTGAGAAGAAGAAAGAGGAAAAAACGATTCGTTCTCTAAAAAAACGCCTGAGGGAAAAAGTTAAACTTGATCTGGAAGAATGATATAGAAACTTTCTTTCGAAATTGAGGAGGGACATCATGGATGAAAAGGTAAAGGAAGCAATCTTTGCCCAGGTGGAAAAGGAGCCTTTTGCAAGAAAGTTTGGACTCAAATTGATCGATCTTGAGAAGGGTTACTCCAAGGTTGAGATGAAGTTCACCCAGGATATGGAAAATTTTTTCGGAATGGCCCATGGAGGCGCCCTCTTTGCCCTGATCGATGAGGCCTTTGAAACCGCCTCTAATTCTCATGGCACGATTGCGGTTGCCCTAAATATGAACATCACATATATCGCTCCTCCTTCTTCGGGTGTCAGATTATTCGCCGAGGCCAAGGAGTTCAGTCAGACCCGTAAGACCGCAGGCTATGACATTAAGGTCCTTGATGAAAATAACAATCTTATTGCCTCCTGTCAGGCTCTGGTTTACAGGACAGGCAAACCCCTACCCTTCCTTTCTCCATAACTCCCTGATCTTTCAAGAAAAGGGACACTCCCTCTGAAAAACTTAAAGGAAGTCTCCCTTTACTTCTACCTCTTCCTTTTCCAAATTTTTTCTCCCTCAAAAGAGGAACCCAGAAGTCTTCTCCTTTTAGCAGGAATTGAAAAAAGAGGTATAAATTTTTATAATTTTTTAGGAAGGTGGTGAATGGAAATGAAAAAAGTTTGCTGGATAGGCTTTCTAATCATTGTCAGTTTATTACCCATTTTCCTTTCTTATGATTTAGCCCTTGCCCATCGGCCTTATAGACATTACCATTTTGGGATTATCATTGCTCCACCCGTAATCTTCTGGGCTCCATATCCATATTATTATCCTTGGTACCCTCCACCACCACCTCCTCCCAGAGAATGGGTACCAGGCCATTGGGAATGGCAATGGGATTCGGAATGGGGATGCTGGCGAAGAGTCTGGATTCCAGGTTATTGGTATTATCCATACTACGATCCTTAAAAAACTAAGAATTTTAATAAATTAGATTTATTTCATATCTGCCTATATTTTGTGCAAAATGGTATTTTCCCCATTTTATCGGAAAAATTTTAACCCGAGAATCCACTTTTTAACAGGGTTTCAACATATTTTGTGGAAAAAGGGAAAATTTATTTTCCCAAATTGAAAACCCTCTTATTCAGAACTAAAAGGGAGGAAATGAAAGATGTTTGATGAATCCTGGGAAGACTTTTTCGATTTTCGATTCGGCCCCTTCAGGATGGGTGCTTCCCTCAGACCATTCAAGGCCAGTTACTCCAGAACCAAAGAATCCCATATTTTAAAAATTCGTCTTGATCCAGAACTCAAAAAGAGCGATTTAAAAGTCAGACTCCTGAAAAATGGCGTTCTCGAAATCGAATGGCCAAGGAAAGCAGAGGGTGAAGAGATCCCAGTGGAGTAGATCAATAATCACTGCATTTAAAGATAATCAAGGATGGGTGTCACCCATTTAAAAGCCACCTGTCAAGAGAAAAAATCCTTGCCATACCCTTTATCTGTCATCAAGGAATATTTCCTGTTTTACATCCTCTCTGGATGATATGGGATAAACTGCTCACTTTTAATCTCGCCACCACTTGAAATTCTATCCTTAATGGTCTTGCCATGCCAGAGTATTGCACACCACTTGTTATATTGAAAGCCCTGAGCCCCCATTTTTACCTTCCTCGGCAAGGGACAAGCCCTTGCCCTACGTTTGGGAGTTGTTTAATTTCTCGTAGGGCAAGCCCTTGTGGCTTGCCAAACCCTCATCAAGATATCATTTATAAAAAATAGGGCGAAATACCCCGCCTTTAAAGGCGGGGGTTTTTGTTAATTAGAATGTGATAATTCCTCTATGCTCTTCTGAGATAGGTACCAGTTTTGGCAATGTTTACACCTCAGGTTGCAACTGGCAAAGGTGAGCCATAATC